>DASRZG010000322.1:0-13349 GCA_035686585.1 Phycisphaerae bacterium | reverse complement strand
TGTTCAAGGTCCTTATGGGTCAATGGGAGGATGTGGCGGTCATCACCTACGCGCTGCCGACGATGAGCTTCGACTTCTCGTACAAGCGGACGTTCAATGTGTTTGGACCGCTGTCGGCGGGCGTGTTCGGACAGGTGGGCGCCTCGTTGACTCTGGCGGGCGGGTACGACCTGTCGGGCGTCGCGTCGTTCGCCAAGAGCGGCAATTGGCTGGATATCCTCGACGGCCTGTACATCTCCGACACCGCCGACCCCCAGGGCCGCGGGGCCGACGTGCCGGAACTCAGCCTGTACGGCGGACTCGGGCTGATTGCCGAACTGAACGCGGGGGTCGCCTCGGCGGGCGTCATCGGCGGGGTGGAAATCGGCGTCGATTTCGACCTGAACGATCCCGACCGCGATGGGCGCGTCCGCTTCAGCGAGATGTGGTGGAACATCGAGAACAATGACGGCAATCCGCTGGCGATCTTCGATATCTCCGGCTCGGTTAATTTCTTTGCCCGCTTCTACTTCGAAGCGCTGTGGGGGCTTTTCTACAAGGAATGGGAGATCGTCAATGTGACGATCTTCTCCTTCAGCGACAACTTCACCCGACAGAGCCAACTGGGCACCATGCGGCAGGTCGGGGACACATCCACGCTGCTGCTGAACATGGGTCCCAGCGCGCCCAACCGGATCGAGGGCAACATCGAAGACGGCGACGAGCACTTCACCATCCGGATGGATGGCAGCACCGTGGTGCTCGGCTACGCCGGCCAGGAACAGCGATTCGGGGACGTCGACCAGGTCGAGCTGTTTGGTGGGGCGGGGAACGACTGGCTGACCTTCCTCGGTAACGTCACCGTGCCGGTGGTCTTCCATGGCGGCGAGGGCGACGACCGCGTGATCATCGGCAACGGCGTGACCACCACCGGGCCGATCACCTTCTACGGCGAGGCCGGCGATGATCAGGCGACCGGCGGGGACGGTGACGACCACTTCTACGGCGGCGACGGCAACGACACGCTTAGCGGCGGCGGCGGGGCGGACGAGCTGGCCGGCGATGCGGGCAAAGATACGCTAACCGGCGGAGCAGGCGATGACACCCTTTCCGGCGGCGCCGGCCGCGATACCCTTTCCGGCGGGGCCGACAGCGACACCTACGTCTTTACCGCCAACTGGGGTCAAGACGCCCCGATCACCGACACGGGCGGAGATGCCGACACGCTCGATTTCAGCGCCCTGTTCACGCCCATAGGATTCGTGACCAGCGACTCGCCCGAAGCCGGCAAGGAGATCCAGGCCTTTGACATGCTTGGCAATATGGCCTCCGTCGCCGGCTATACCGTGGAGCGGTGGATCGGGTCGCGGGGTGCGGACGTCTATGAATTGCACCGGACGCCCCCCGGCGGGTTCACGCTGGACGGCGGGGACGGGTCCGACCGGTACATCATGCACCCCAAGGCGTTCGAGGGCAGCCCGATCATCCTCGACAGCGGGGCCGATTGGTTTAACGACACGCTGAGCATCATCGGCTATGACGACCGCGACGACCAGATGGGGATTGACCCTGACCATGTCGTGTACGTCGGCGATGTGATCACCGTCCGGATCGAGCACCCCACGGCCGGCCTGGAAGCGATCGGGTTTGAAGGCAAGGGCGGCGCCGATCGGGTGGACCTGCAGGCCACGCCCGCCGGCGTGCAGACCCGCGTGGACACCGGCCTGGGCGACGACGTGGTGCGCGTCGGCGCCGTGGTCGGGACGGACCCGGCCGCGCCGCGCGGGCAACTGGACCTGATCGACGGGCGAAGCCAGTATGAGTGGCCCGTCGAAATCCGTATGGGCATGGCCGGCGCCGACGAGGTGCAGTTCATCGACGTCGACGCCGCTGCCGATCGCCTGGGACGAATCGAGCGCGACGAGGCGGGGTTCATCGTGGTCTCCGGCCTGGGCATGGCCGTGCCCGTCCAGATCGGGGAGATGGAGCAACTGACCGTCAAACTCGGCGGCGGGGACGACATCCTCGGCGTGGATCGCTCGGTGGCCGAGCCGGCCGGCGGGGGGCAGGGCTTGATCGACCTGCCCAAGCTGCAGGTGGCCTTGGACGGCGGCGGGGGCGGGGACGACTACTTCATCGGCCTGGCCCAGGTCGGCAAGAGCCGCATCACCGTGGCCGACACCGGCGCGATCGATGACGGAATCGACAATCTCTACGTGTTCGGCTCGGACGAGCCGGACGTGATCCTCGTGAGGGCCACGTTTGTCGGCATGTTCGATAACCGGAGCGAAGACAGCTACGAGATCGACCTGGATGCCGCATACCAACGCGTGAACTATGACGGCAATATCAACGGCCAGATCGTGATCGAGGGCCGCAACGGCGACGACCAGATCTTCCTGGACGACTCGTCGTCGGTGCTGACGGTCCTGGCGGGCGGCGGCGACGACCGCGTGCAGATCGGGCAGATCTACCAGAACCCGCCGGCGGGCCTGAAGACCATTCCTATCACTCGAGGGCAGTTGAGCCCGGGCGTCAGTCAAGCGGGGGCCGTGTTCGGCGGCGACGGTGACGATACCATGGTGGTGTACCACAACAATGGGGAACTATCCCTGTTCGGCGAGGCGGGCAACGACCTGTTCATCGTCCGGGCTTTTGCCCTGGACGAGAACGCCGCCGCCCAGGATCGAACCAACATCGAAGGCGGCGCGGGCGCGGACAAGATCCTGTACGCCCACAATGCCCCCGTGAACGTCAACGGCGGCGACGGCACCGATGAAGTGGCGGTGATCGGTACGGAATTCCGTGACACCATCATCGTCACCGCCGACAACGTGTACGGCGGCGGCGTGACGGTGCGCCTGACCCAGATCGAGAAGCTGATCATCAATGCCTATCTCGGCGACGACCTGATCTACGTGCTCAGCACCAACCCGGCCGTCATGACGGAGATCCGCGGCGGAGCGGGCAACGATGAGATCTACGTTGGCGGGGACCGCGTGGACGTGGGCTCCCGCAACCCGGTGGGGTTCGGCTCGCTGGTGGTGCACGACATCGACGACGATCTTGTCGGCGACCCCTGGACCCAAGTGCTGGTCGATTCGCTGGAAGTGGCGGTCATCGACGATGAGCGGGCGTCGGTGGAGATCATCGGCCAATCCGTGACGGTCAGCGAGGCGGCGCTGCCCGGCGAAGACTCGGCCAGGATCGCCTCCTACCAGGTGGTGCTCTCGAGGGCACCGGCCAGTAAGGTCGCGGTCAATGTCCTGCCGGCCGCTCTGACCCAGGACCAACTGGAAGCCGGGCAAATGCCTGTGCTGGTTCGCCGGGACGACGAAGACGATTGGCACGATGACCTCCAACTGTTCTTCACGCCGGAGGACTGGTTCCTGCCCCAAACCGTGCAGGTGATGGCGGGCGATGACGAGGTGCGCGAGGGCCGGTGGCAAACCGTCGTGCAGCATTCGGTCCAGCAGATGGACACGGCCGAAGTGACCGACATCCTTGCCCGATTCCCCGACGATCTGGAGGAGTTCCTTCCGGATGATGTCCTGCCGGAAGTGGTTCGCACCTTGATGGCAGGCTTCGACGAGTCGCTCACCGATGATCTGATCGAGGCTTTGCTCGCCGAGCAGGCCAACGGCCGGCCGCCCACGACGCTCCTGACGCGACTCCGCGGCGATGTTCGATCGCTGCTGCTGGCGTTCCACGGGTACTCGCCCGCGTCCGTGCAGGTGGATGTCATCGACGACGATACCCCCACGCTCTGGCTGGAAAGCGTCGGCGGCGAACGGCTGCGGCTGATCGAAGGCGTGCATTCGGACCCCGCGGCCGGCCTGCTGCAGGTGACCGCGCGGCTGACCGGCCCGCTTCTGGCCGGGGACAGCGTCGTCGCCCGGCTGGCCGGGCCGGACTGGCTGGCATTCGACGACGCGCCGATCGTATTCACCGACGGCAACTGGGATCGGGTCGTCACGTTGAACCTGTCCGTAGCCGACGATGACCTGGCGCTCGACCAGATTCGCGGGTTCCTGCACGTGGACATGGCGGCTTCCGAGGCGCCGGCCTACGTGGACCTGGGCGATACGTCCGTCCTGGAGATCGAACGCGTGGACAACGACCTGGCCGGCGTGCTTGTGACGCCGCTGGACGCCATGGTCCTGGCCGAGTCGCCTGATCTGACCGCGTACGCCCAGGCACGCTACCGCATCCAGTTGACCGCCGCGCCCGATGGGCCGGTCACGATTGATCTGGGCGACTGGCACGGCGCGGGCGGGGCTGTGCAGGCCACCAATGACGCCGGCGAGCCGATAGCCTCCGTCACCCTGGACCAGGCGAACTACGCCGCCGGGGTTGTGATTACGCTGAGAGCCAGCGATGACAGCGAGGAGCAGGACCGCAACTGGCGACCGGTGGCGGGGCGATACGCCCTGGACACCATCGCCGGCGCGCTGTTCGTGGAGGGCTACGACGCCGATGACCCGGCCCTGCTGAATCTGTCCGAGCCGGTCTACCCACCCGAGGAGGACTTGGGCGACAACCATATCGAAGACCTGACGCCGGACATTCCGGAATCCGAGGCCGTCGACGTGCTGACGATCTCCAACATCGGCCTGGGCTTCGACAGCGAGTACACGCTGACGACCGACACCTTCACCAGCCCCTTGCTCGGCGGGTCGGGCTACGCGGCCGGGCTGGGGGAGGCCTTCATGCCCATGATCCGGTTCGATGAGATCGAGCGCGTGGATCTGCAGTTGGGTTGGGGCAATGACGCCTTGACGGTCCAGTCCTGGGACCTGGCGGTCGAAACCGATGTGATGGGCAATTTCGGCAACGACCTGGTGTCCCTGGCCGAGGGGCTGCTGACGAATCTGCAGTACTTCGGCGGTGCCGGCGGCGATTGGCTGAGCTACGATCAATGGCACACCGGCGTGGCGGTGGACCTGGACGCGGGCCTGGCCAGCGGCTTGAACCTGGCCAATTCCGACGCGCTGGTGGATGTGGAGAACCTGTTCGGCTCGGCCGGCGACGATCTGCTCATCGGCGACGAGCACGACAACACCATCATCCCGGGCCCCGGTAACGACCGGGTGCTGGGCGGCGCCGGCAACGATCTTCTGGTCGACGGGTCCGGCTCCGACCTGTACGAGGGCCAGGACGGCGATGACCGATATGTGCTCTCGCCCTCGCTGGTGGACGATCCCGGCTGGTGGATCGTCGACCCCAACAACGGCAGCCTGCTGGCGCGAATCCTCGGCGTGCTCGGCGGGCCGGACTCCGTGGGCGCCGAACCGGAGGCCGACCATGACCGGCTGGTGGACACCGGCGGCGTGGACACGATTGAGCTGGTGGACCCCGCGGCGGACGGCACGCGGCTGGACCTCAGCCGCAGCAGAGGACAGCCGCAGACCATCTTTGTCTCCCAGTCGCACACCACCGCCCTGAATGGCGTGTGGGAGAAGGTGATCGGCTCGGCTGGCGATGACGTGATCATCGGCAACAACGCGGACAACGTGTTCGTCGGCGGACCCGGCAACGACACCCTTGACGGCGGCGGCGGCAAGCTCAACTGGGTGGATTACTCCGGCCTGGACGTGGGTGTGCGGGTCGATCTGCAACTGGGAACTGCCTCGGCGGCGGAGATTTCCGATGCGCCGCTGGTGGGCAGCGATACCCTCACGCGCATCACGGGCGTGCTGGGCTCGTCCGCCGATGACACGATCATCGGCAGCAATCGGGCCGAGACGATCGTCCCGAACGCCGGCGCGGATACCGTCCGTGCGGGCAGGGGAAACGATGTGGTGGTCTGGGCGGCCGGCGACGGGCCCGACACGATCGATATGGGCCTGGATAGTCGCGACGTGTTCCAGGCAACGTTGGGCGACGGGGCGGACATCATCTCGCTGACGGGGACGACCGAGGCGCTGCAACTGTCCGTCGGGGCCCAGCAGGTGAACCTGGCGAACGTACGCAATATCCGGATCAGCACCGGCGCGGGCAACGACGAAGTGAATGCCGACGTCCAGGTAACCAAGGGCAAGGCCAAGCTGATCGTCGATCTCGGCGCTGGCGACGATACCTTCACCGCCGCGACGACCAATACGCTTGGCGCGGAGGTGCTCGGCCAATCCGGCGACGATACGTTCATCGGCGGCGCCGGGGGCGATACCTTCATCGGCGGCGACGGGCTCGACACGGCCGACTACTCGACCGCCGGCGCGGGGATCGTCGCCAGGCTGGACGGTTCGGTTTCGCGCGATGGGCTGGGCGGCAGGGACAAGCTGTATGGCGTGGAATCGCTTATCGGCTCGGCCTTTGCCGACGTACTGACGGCCTCGAGCAGCGGGTACTCGACTCTCTGGGGCGGAGATGGCGATGACAAACTGGTCGGCGGCAAGGTCGGCGATGTCCTGCACGGCCAAGCCGGGCAGGACCTGATCTACGGCGGCGGCAAGGGTGTCAGCAGGTTGATCGTCGAAGGCGACGGCAACACCTACAGGGGCGATATCCTTGACGCCTCGCAAGTGGAAAACGTCGGCATTACCTTCGATGCCGCGGAACAGACGATCACCGTCGGCGCCGGCGTGGCGGAATCGTTCCGGAACGTGCAGACTGTGCTGGGCACGTCACAGGCCGACCTGTTCATCGGCGGCAAGAAGTCGCCCCGCGTCGAAGGCGGCGGCGGCGCGGACGTGCTCGTCGGCGGCGCCGGAGCCGACGTGTTCGTCTGGACCCCCGGCGATGGGCTGGATGTCCTGGACGGCGGGGAAGGCAAGAAGGTCGACCGGCTCGTGGTAAAGTTGGATCGGCCGGGCGTCCTGGAGGTGTCGGATTCCATTGTGTTCACCCCCGGCTCCGGCGCGCCGGCCTCGCGGTTGAGCGGCTTGATCCGGTTCGAGGAAATTGAGATTGTCGGCACGGACGGGGTCGATGACGTTCGCATCCTGGACGCGACGCCGGTCGGCAGGGTCCTGGCGAATCTGGGCGGGGGCGCCGACCGGTTCACAGCCTTGACCTCCAACGTGCCGGTGGTGCTGGATGCCGGCGCCGGCGCCGACGTGGCGGTCGGGTCCGAGCTGGCCGACGTGCTGAATCTCGGCGCCGACGGCGGAACCGTGGACTACAGCGACCAGACCGCCCCGGTGACCGCTCGCACCAACGCCTGGGCCAGGGTCGGCACGGTCCGCGACAAGCTCGGGAATGTGACCCGCTTCATCGGGGGCGCCGGTGCGGACCACCTGCTGGCGGCCGGAAAGGGCGTCACGCTAATCGGCGGGCCGGGCGAGGACGTCCTGTCCGCGACAAAGGGCAACTGGGTCAGCTACGAGCAGGAGACCCAAGGCGTGCGGATCGATCTGCTGGAAGGCATAGCGATCGCCAGCTCCGGGCGGGATACGCTGACGCGGGTGGCGGGGATCATCGGTTCACCCGGTGACGACCTGATCCAGACCGGAACCGGACACGTCGCGGTGATCACAACGGCCGGACAGGACGAGATTACCACCGGCCGCGGCGGGGCGACGATCCTCCATGCCTACGGCGCGCCGACAGACGGTGTGACCTTCATTGACGCGACCGCCTCCCAAAACGATGTCTTCGTCCTCACCCGCGGCGTCGATGAACCCCCGCCAGTCGGCGGCGAGTCGGAAAGTATCGTGTTCAGCGCGGCCGGGGAGGACGTCTCGATGGAGATCGGCCCCAACCAACCGGTCCGGTTCCGTGGGATCGAGGTGCTGGACCTGCAGCTGGGCGCGCTGGTGTTCGATGGGCTGACCATTGGAGGCGAGGCCGGCTTGGGCCAGCACGTCGCCTTCCAGGGGCTGGATGCCAGTCACCTGCAGCGAATCACCGGCAGCCTTGGGGCCGGCGACGACGCCTTCGACGCCGCCAGCTCATCTGTGCCGGCACGAATCAATGGCGACGCCGGCAATGACGTGCTGCTCGGCTCGACCGTGAAGGATGAACTGACAGGCGGCGACGGCGATGACTATATCCGCGGCAACCAGGGCAATGACCTGCTCGTCGGTTCGGCAGGCGCCGACCGCTACGCGCTGGACGAGTGGGCCGACAGCGACGTGATCGTCGACGACGACGCCCAACCGGATGTGCTGGACTTCTCCGACGCCGGCGTCGGCGTGACGATTAACCTGGGCCTGTGGGACCCGGCCGCAGAGCTGAGCGGCGGCAACGCGGCCCAGGCGGCCGCCCTGCCGCAGACCTATATCCGAACCGATGATCGCGTCGCTCGCCTGACGGTGCGCGGCCAGGTGGAAAACGTGATCGGATCACGCCACGGTGACGTCCTGACAGGATCCAGCCAGGCCAACATCCTGGTCGGCCTGGAAGGGGACGATGTGCTCACAGGCGCCGGCGGGGACGATATACTCGTCGGGGGCTGGGCGGACGTGACCGCGGCGGGGCTGCAGCCTCTGCCGCTGGACGGGACCGGCCACTATACCGGCTGGTCCGCCGCGGAGACCCCTCTTCGCGATGGCCGCATCCTCGACTTGGATACCGGCCGGGATACGCTGGTGGGCGGCGATGGCAACGATGTGCTCATCGGCGGACGAGGCGAGGATGTGCTCGACGGCGGTGCCGGCGATGATGTGCTGCTCGGCGGTTTGGCCTATGTCAGCCCGACGGGGCGCTGGGTCACCGTCCAGTGGCGGGACATGGTCACACCCGCCGGCGAGTTGGTGGTCGCCTACGAGGATGGCGCCGATCAGCTCTTCGATGCAGCCGGGGCCAACTGGTTCGGCGGCGGGTGGGGCGCCGATCGGCTGTTCATCAGCTCCGAGGCGATTGCCTTTGCCGGCGCCGGCGATGATCAGATCGTCACCTACCCGCCGGCCGCGGAGATCTGGGTACTGGCCGACGTGGGCGATGACGTCATCGCCTCAGGCGCGAGCGGGGCCACCGTGCTGGCGGGGCTGGGCGATGATACCATCATCGTGAACGGCCCCCTGGGACGGTTTGATCTGGGCTTGGGCAAGAACACGCTGTCTGACCCCAACCTTTCCGTTATCCGGGCCCTGCCTAACAGCTGGACGATCAGCTTCACCCCCAAGCCATAGGCATTGCCGCCATCAGGGGCGACACGCCTCGGGTGGCCAAGCAGGCCAGGAAGCGGACCGAGGCCGACGAGGTCGGCGCGGAGCTGTTGGCTCCCTCCTGCATCCCGCTCCACTACAGGGGCACAGCCAGAACAACCAGCTCGGGACCTTCCAGCAGGCCGACAAGGTTCGCCAACTCAAGCGCATCTGATCTCGTCCGAACCGCTTCCCGTTGCGTTTGGATGGCGCCGTCCCGGGCGACGGTGGTACCGACTCCGCTCAGCCCAGCGCAGCCTCCACAACGGCCGGCACACCTGCGCCAGCCACCTGCTGGCCGCGGGATGGCCGTTGCCCCTGGTTCGGGACACCCTCGGCCACGCGGACGTGAGCACCACCAGCGTCTACATCCATGTCGTCGTGGACGATACCGCCCCGCCCGACCCATTCGCCTTCGTCGGGGGGCGAGACGGCTCAGCGGCGGGGGGAGAGACTTCACAGGATAGGGCGCAGTAAACGTTCAGCGGAAGACGCCGGTCCACCCGCATGGGCCGTTGACTCGCCTGCAGCCGGACGACCCGCCGACACGCGTCCACTGGCTGAAGGCCCGCTAGACCTTGCGGTTGAGCCTTTTGCTGTCGGTCGCGAGCTGGAGCCGCGGGCCGGCGCCCACCAGGTCGTTCGCCAGCGTCAGGACGATGCCCCGGGCGATGCTGTTGTTGGCGACCTCATACCGGGCCCGGTTGCGCAGGGTGGCCCGGACGCCCGAGCCGGCCGCCGCCACTGGGCTCAGGGCATCGGCGTTGGCCCAGTGCCGGCGGTTCTCCCCGGTCGTCCTGGCCACGTCGAAGCCCGCACGGATGACGCGGACGATAGGGCGCTTGACGCCTGGTCGCCGGCGGACCCCGGCGGCCAGCCGGGCCAGGGCCCGGGCCGCTTCGTCTACCTTGGTCGCCGTCGCCTGCATCAGATCGCCCCCGGCGGTACCAGTTGCCCGACGCGGACGCCGAATGTCTTGCGGGTCCGGTCCGCCAGGGCGTCCCTGGCCGCGAGGTAGCGGTGCACGGCGATCAGGTCGCGGATCCCGTGCTGCCGAGCGCTCTCGCTGTCGCCGCAGGCCTCGGCCGGCCCCTGGGCGTTGCCGGCTATGTTGCTTGACAGATCCGTCGCCATGCTGCTGGTCCTTCGTGCGACTCGTCACGGCGGAGCGTGGCGTACCCGGGCCGGCCGCAGAGCCCAGCCCAGCCACCGCGGCAGTGGGCATTTCTCGCCTCCAGCGTAGCGCATGCGTAGCGCAGCCGAAATCGCCCGCCATGTACCCAAAACGAAAGCCCCCGCAAGATTCTGTCTTGCAGGGGCTTGGGACGCTGGGGAACTAGGACTCGAACCTAGACTAACTGATCCAGAGTCAGTTGTGCTGCCATTACACTATTCCCCAGTGAGTACCACATTGTATCGGCCCGGGGGTCGGGGGGTTTATGTTATTTCAGGCGGCGGGCAAGTCAAGCGGAAACTGCGGGCCGGGGGCGCGGAAATACGGCCCGCCCGCGGCACCGAACGGGTGTCGTGGGCGGGCCGGTGTGTCCGGGCGCGGCGGCCCGGGCGGCGTTGACCCCTGCGTCGGCCCGATCAAGCGGCCGCGGCAACGCCGGCGTATCCCGCTGCATCCAACGAAACGCGATCGAATTGCAACCCCACCTGGAAGCCCTGTCGGCCCTTCCGGCAGCGGATGACGGTGGAATAAATGTTCCTCCGTCCGCCGTCGGGGTGCAGGGGCAAGCACAGGATGACCCGCTGGCCCGGATACAGCCACCGGTCGACCAGCGCCCCCAGGCCGCTGCGGGAGATGTCCAGCATTCGCAGGGTGTCGTATACGTCCCCGCCGTCCGGATCCAGCCGGACGCCATGGAGCATCATCTTCAGGTGCGTTCGCGGATGCCGCCGTCGTTCTGGCGTAAAGTATCCCGTAAGGCTCATTGGTCCTCTCCGAGCATCTCGACACCATTCGCATCGGCGCCCGGGGCGGTCGTCTTAAGCAGTCTGCGCAGAATTTTGCGCCCTTGCGGGTGGGGGCAGGCCCGCGCGGCCTGGCAGAGAATTCACCCCGCCGCCCCGGCGCACGAGCGCGCGCAGCCCGGGCGTCTCAGGTGAACCGCCGAAACGGGGCGCTCATCGCCACAGGGTGATGGCGATGCTGGCGGCGTTGAACAGGGCGTGGAGGCCGATCGGGGCGATCAGCCGGCCCGTCCGCTCGTAGTTGTAGCCCAGGGCGACCGACAGGATGAACAGGGCAGGCCAGTCCCTGTACAGCCCCAGGTGGCTGAAGGCGAAGATGGCCGAGGTGATCCCGATCGCCCACCAGGGATTGGGGCAATGCCGCCGCAGCAGCGACTGGAGCAGCCCGCGGAACATCACCTCCTCGGCCAGCGGCGCCATCACCACCGCCCCCAGGACGATCAGCAGCCTCCAGCCCGTCGACGCCATCGGCAGAAACTTCAGCAGCGGGTGCTCGATGCGCGGCACCGGCAGGCCCATCTGGATCAGCATCTCCATCGCGTACATCGCCCCCCAGCACAGCGGCCAGACGATCAGCAGGCTCACCGCCGCTCGCGCGGCGTCCCACAGCCACCGCCTGCCGCTGAGGCCCAGGCCCCTCCGCAGCCCGCCGGAAAAGGCCCGCGCCGCGACCGCCAGCGCGACCGCCAGCGTCACCGCCCCGGAGACGATCATCGCCAGCGTCTGCCCGGCCGCCCGCCGACGGGCCAGGGCGGCGAAGGCGTCGTCGGCCGCCAGGGCGAAATACCCCGCCGGCGCCGGCCACATGCCCACCTCCGCCGCCACCACCGACGCCACCACCGACGCCCGGGCGGCGGGGTCGGCGGTCGGGCTCGGCTGGACCACCCGCCGGAAGAGCTCGTACGCCCCCAAGCCCGCCGTCACGTTCAGCAGGTAAATCGCCACCACGTGCACGAGGGTCAGGCTGTTGGGCCGGCCGGGCGTGCGGGCCAGGCGCAGGGCGTTCGGGCGGGCGATCCGCACCACCACCCACACCGCCAGCGCCACGATGCCCACCGACAGCAGCCACAGCTCCGCCTCGGTGACCTCCCGCGTCGGGCCCGCCTGCCCATTCGCGCCGCCGGCGGCGCAGAAGGTCTTTGAAATCGCCCGCATTGCCGATAACGTGAAATGCATCGTGGCTGAGACTATATTAGACCGGATCGTCCTTACCAAGCGCAAAGAGGTCGCCCAGCGCCAGGCCGACTGCCCGCTGGAGCAGATGCAGGCCCGCGCCGCCGAGGCCGAACGCGCCAGGAACTTCTTCGCCGCCTGCACCCGCAGGCCCGCCGGGCTGGTCAACGTTATCGCCGAGGTCAAGAAGGCGTCCCCCTCGGCCGGGGTCATCCGGGCGGACTTCGACCCCGCCGAGATCGCCCGCCAGTACCAGGCCGCCGGCGCCGCCGCCATCAGCGTGCTGACCGACGAGCAATACTTCCAGGGCTCGCTGGCCTACCTCACCGAGGTCCGACACGCCGTCTCCCTGCCGGTGCTCCGCAAGGATTTCCTCATCGACCCCTACCAGGTCTACGAGGCCCGGGCGGCCGGGGCGGACGCGGTCCTGCTGATCGCCGAGTGCCTGAAGCCGGGCGAGCTGATGGACCTGATGATCCTGTCGGCGTCGCTGAAGATGACCTCGCTGGTG
Source organism: Phycisphaerae bacterium (assembly GCA_035686585.1). Lineage (GTDB taxonomy): Bacteria > Planctomycetota > Phycisphaerae > SM23-33 > SM23-33 > DASRZG01. The sequence continues at coordinate 620 of DASRZG010000322.1, read as the reverse complement.
GAAGTCCACGGGATGGACTCGCTGATGCAGATGCGGTCGCTGATCGGCTTCCCGCACGGGGCGTACAGCCTGCTGGGGATCAACAACCGCGACCTGGCGACGTTCCAGGTGGACGTGGCCAACACGATCCGGCTGGCGGAGATGGTTCCGGACCACCGGACGCTGGTGAGCGAATCGGGGATCAAGACCCGCGACCACGTCCGCCGCCTCCGCGCCGCGGGCGTCAACTCCGTCCTGGTCGGCGAGACCCTCCTGCGGTCCGACGACATCGCCGCCAAGTTCCGCGAGCTGTTCGCGTTCGATCCGGAGGCCTGAGCAGGCCCGCCGCCGAAGGGGGTCGCGATTCGCCTACGGCTCCCGGGCCGGCGTCTCCAGGCCCGTCCGCGCCATGTGATCGAACGCCTCGACCGCCCACCGCCAATGCACGCGGATCAGGTCGTTGTGGCCCGTGTCGGGGACGACGATCCGCTGCCGCGGCCCGCCGGCGGCGTCGTAGATCGCCCGGCTGTGGCTGGGCGGGACGGTCCAGTCCCGGCTGCCGTGGGCGAGCAGCAGGGGGCAGGTGAGCCGGGCCGCCGCGTCGACCGCCGAGGCGTCGGCCGGGTCGAACCCGCCGATCT
>DASRZG010000321.1:0-2595 GCA_035686585.1 Phycisphaerae bacterium | reverse complement strand
AGCGTCTCCAGGTAGATCGACGGGATCGGCCCGGCCACGGGCGGAATCTGCCCGCGAAGCTGCGGGGGCGGAATCCGCTCGAAGTACGTCAGCACCACCTCGCCCAGCGGCTCGGACCCCAGCGAGAAGACCTTGGAGCTGATGGCGGTGTCGCCGTTGAAGGCCCGCCGCGGGGCTTCCTTCTCCTCGGGCATGCCCATGTCGAACCGGTCGCGCTCGGCCAGCGGCCAGACGTCCTCAAAGCCCACCACGCCCACCTTCTCGCCCACCTCGACCAGGACGACGTTCTCCTGCCCGATCTGCTCGATCAGCTCCGACTGCCCGGACAGGTCCTCCAGGTCGTTCAGGTCCGCCAGCAGCTTCTGGATCTCCCGGATCTGGTGGTCCATGTAGCCGTCTTCGGCCGCCTTGGCGAACACCGCCTCGGTCGTCGGGTCCATCGCCGCCAGCTCGCGCGCCAGATCGCCTGCGGCGCCGGCGATCGCGTCCGACTGCCCGGTCATCAGCTGCGGAAGCTGCGCTCGCGCCTCGGTGAGGAACTGGGCCTGGACCTCGACCTTGGCCGCCGTCCGAATGCTGCGGACCTGCTCGGCGAGATCGCTGCCGGCCATCGCCAACTGCGCCGCCATCTGCGGCAGGGGCGTGCCCCCGGTCCGCCAACTGCTGGCGAACCGCGCGTACCCGTCGCAGGCGGTGTTGAAGTCGTTCATCGCGGCCGCCGCGTCGGTGCCGGCGTTGGCGACCCCGGTCAGCGCCTTGGCCAGCTCCTCCAGCGCCGCCGACGGATCGGCGGGGGCGGGATCGCCCGCCTTGCCCGTGGCCGCGGCCGCCTTGGCCGTGGCGGCGGTCAGCGCCTCGGTCGCCTTGAGCAACTGTCCCTTGGCCTTGTCCGCCTTGCCGGGCAGGTCCTTAAGCTTGCGGAGGTGCTCGGCCGTGCCTTCCAGGCGTGCCTGGACGTCCTCCAGGGCGGTCTTGATCTTCGAGGCCATCTCCGGGTAGTTCGGCAGGCGGGACTCGGCCTTGGCGGCGCGGATCTCGTTATCGGCGCGGGCCAGGTCCTCCCGGTTGCTCTTGAAGGCGCCGGCGAAGGCCTTGGCCACGCCGAACTGGGTCAGCCAACCGGCCGCCGGGTACCGGTCCCACTCGATGGCGAGCTGCTTGTGGAAGGTCAACTGCCGGCGGGCGAGGCTCTCGAACTCCGCGATGGCAGCGCGGTGCTTGGGGGCCTTGGCGTCCAGGCGGTCCCGCAGGCGGTTGAGCACCTCCGCCTTCTGTACGTCGGAGGTCACGTTCACCGCCGTCAGATCGTCGCAATGGCGGTCCATCTCCTCCAGCAGGTCGCGGACCCGGGGCAGGTACTCGTCGCGGTGGCGATCCTTGGCCGTGGAGGTGTAGATGCTGGTCACGGTAACGGGCCGGTCCGCCCGGACGGTGCGCTCGAGAATCCGCTGCGCCCGCGAGCTGAGGCGGTGGCGGCCCAGGGTCTCCACGTTCCGCCGCACGGCGAGCGTGCTGCCGATGACGTTGGCCACGATCAGCACCGCCGTCGCCACCACGATCGCCACGACCACGTTGATCCCGGCCACGCGCCGCCCGGACTTCATGTTTCGCCCGGCGTCGTCGGCGGTTTGGGTCTTCCGCTTGTCTTTGCTTATCGCCATCGTCTCGACTCCAGCACCTTAACGCTGAGGAACAGGAAGAAGGCGGTGACCGTCACGAAGTACACCACCGACCGGGTGTCCAGGAAGCCCTTGGAGAAGTCCGACAGGTACCCGATCATGTTCAACTGGCCCACCGCCTTGACCACCTCCGGGCCGAACACCATGCTCGCCAGCAGGCCCACCAGGAACACGCCCAGGGTGAAGAACCCCAGCACCGTGATCCCGATCAGCCCCGCCACCACCTGGTAGCGCGTCAGCGTCGAGGCGAACACGCCCACCGCGACGTACGTGGCGCCCAGCAGGATCATCCCCAGGTAGCCCGTCGCCGCCACGCCCCAGTCCGGCTTGCCGTAGACCGCCACCAGCACGAAGTACACCAGCGTCGTCGCCAGCAGCGCCGCGTACATCCCCATCGCGCCCAGGAACTTGCCCAGGATCACCTCCGTGTCCGTCACCGGCGCGGTCATCAGCGTCTCAATCGTGCCCGACCGCAGCTCCTCCGACACCAGCCGCATCGTCAGCAGCGGGACCACCACCACCATCACCCCCGCCAGGATGATGAACAGGTCTCCCAGCGACGATTCGCCCCCGCCGCGGAAGACCGGCTCCAGCGACTTCATCGGCAGCGGCAGGCCCAGCAGAAAGATGACGCTGACCACCAGCAGGAACAGCCCCCCCAGCACGTAGCCCATCGGGCTGAGGAAATAGGCCGACAACTCTCGCCGGGCGAGTGTGAGTGTTCTTCTCATGGCTTTGCTCCTCGGCGTCTACATCGCCGCCTCGCCGGCCGGCGCCGGCGCCGCGGCGGCCGCGGCGGCCCTGCCGTCGCGCACCGACTGCTCGTACGTGATGTGGACGAAGAAGTCCTCCAGGGTCGGGATCTCCAGGCTCAGGTAGCGGAGGCGGTAGCCCTTCTCCGACAGCGCCGCCGCCA
>DASRZG010000320.1:0-5089 GCA_035686585.1 Phycisphaerae bacterium | reverse complement strand
CGCCCTCCTGCGCGACGTGCCCCTGGACGACCGCGAGCGGGTGCTGCTGCACTGGTTGGACGCCCACGATGATAAGATGCGCAGCGCCCTGGCGGCGGAGTTGTGTGAGCTGTACGCCGAGCCGGGGCACGTGGAGATCGGCCGGCCTCTCGCCCAGCGGTGCCTGTCCTGCCACGCCGGCGCCCCGCCGGTCCCGTTCGGCCGACCCGATGCCTGCGTCTCCTGCCACCGGCGGATCCCCGCGCAATGGGCGGGCTCGGCCCACGGGCAAAGCCTTTCCCACCTGCAACTGAAGACGATCGATCCCGCCACCCGCGAGGCGAAGTGGATGGACTTCGGGCCGGTCCGCGGGATCACCTGCACGGAATGCCATCGCCCGCTTTCCCCGGACACGGGCCCCGCTTCGGCGGCGAGCAGGCCGCAGGGATGTCCTTTCGCATTCCGCCCGGTGACCTCGCCCATGGAGTCCTGCCTGCGCTGTCACGCAGCAACCCATCGCCAGTGGCTTGCGTGGCGGAAGGGCGTGCAGCCTCGCCGCGCCACCTGGCCGCCCGGCCACCTCGACCTTCGGTACCGCGGCGACACGCGGGGCTGCGTCGATTGCCACATGCGGCGGCCGCGGCGGCCGGACGGACCCCACCCGCGCGACCACCGCTGGGCGGCGAGGCGGGACGTGGACCTGCTGCGCGAGGGGATAGACATCCAGGTCCGGCGGCCGCGCGGCGACGGGCAGGGGCAGAAGGTGCGGCTCGTGCTGACGAATCTGTCCGGGCACGCCTATCCGGCCGGATCGAGACGAAGGGCACTGCAGGTGTATGCCGGCGCCGCAGCCGGCGGCGAACCGCCGTTGATCGCGACACTGGCCCCGCGCCGGCCGGGATTACTGCACGTCGCCGCCCCCGGCAGCCAGCAAGGCGCCAACACCCAGCCCGCATTGGCCCCGGGCGAACAGAGAAGCTTCGACGTATCGGTTGCGGCAAGCGCCGAAGCCGTCGCCTGGCGGGTCGTGTATTGCCGCAACCTCCTCCAACCGGGCAGCTACTCTGTCGAAATCCTCTCGGGAACCGTAAGGCTCGGCGGGTGAACCAACACCGGGAGGCCCTGGGAACAGCTTGAGTGCGCTGTCGGCGGAGGCGAGGCCCGTGCGGCGGAATCCGTCTGCCCCGGTAGGCCCCGCCGAAAATGAGTGAGTTTTTGTGCATGACAACGGACCGCCCGGCGCGCATAATTACCGTAGTGGGTTTCTGGGCACCGTTTTCACGAGGAGAAGCAAAATGCCAGGAAGAACGATCTGCTTCGGCGTGCTGCTGGTCGCGGTTTCGGCTGCGCACGGTGGTGTGGGGGATCTGACGCCGGTTGCCATCCAGCCTGGTGAGGCCCTGTCGTCGCAGCCGCTCTACGCCAGCCAGGGAGAATTCGGGAAGCCGGCGGCCGACTGCGGAACCGTCAACCCGCACGCCGTCGTCGCGACGATGCGGTCCGGGCGGCTGACGATCCAGGCGGCGGTCGATTCGACCCAGGCTGACGCGAAGGCCCCGGATGTGGTCCGCTTGGACTTCACCGGTGAGGGGAAGTTCGGCGACGGTTGCGCCGTTCCACTCAAGGCAGCGCGGGAAGGCTCGCAGACAGGCCGGTTTCAGGCCCGCTTCGGCCCGGCGACCGTGCGGATCCGGCGGGGCGAGCAGATGGTCCCGGTGATCGTCAGCGGCGAGTATTACAAAAGCGGAAGTTACCGCCGCCTGACGCTCTCCGTCGGTGCCGCTGTCGAGGGCGCCTGTCGTTTCGGCGGCAAGACGTACAAGGTCCGCGTCATCGACGGTGACAATAACGTAGGCTTCGGCGACGCGGCAGAAGCGGCGATGCGCGCCGGAAAACTGCGAGCCTTGGCTCCCGGCGATACGCTGGCGATCGATACCGGGGACGGTACGTTCCAGCGATCCGTGATCCAGTCTCTCTACGGCCAGCCGGTGCTCGTGGACGGGCAGTGGTACGACGTGAGGGTTTCCCAGGACGGGGCGAAGATCGCGGCCGAACCGGTCCCCGTGGAAGCGGGCCGCATCCGGATCGATCATCCCCGCTGGAAGGCCCGGCTGGTCGGGGCAAAGCACATCCTGTGCCTGACGGGCGGCAAAGACCCGATCCCCGTCCCGGCCGACCGGTACGTCTTCCTGGACTATACGGAGTTCGGCCTCGACGCCGACGGGGAGGCGGCCCAACTCATGTGCCGGGGTCGCGAAGCGTACAGCGGCACGGCCAAGGCGTTCGATGTCCCGGCCGGGAGCACGACGGAGATCGTCGTCGGCTCGCCCCTGACGGCCACCATTGACGTCCAGCACAGAAGCGGCTCCGACTATTCCCTGTCGCTGAAACTCCTCGATGCGTCCGGCGCGAGGGTGGACGGTTTGACCGTCCCGAGTTTACGCAGCGGACGGCCCGACCCGCCCAAGGTGGACATTCTGAACGCCGGCGGCGAACGGGTTTACAGCAGCACGCTGGAGTATGGGTGAGGTTTCAGTTGTTCGCGCTCATGGGGAGCGCCTGCGGGTCTGAAGGGCGAGTTCACGGCCGTGCTCAAGTACGACACGAAACCGTTCCCGATAACCCTCGAGAAAACGACGTTCACCATCAAGTAGCCTGCTTTCCGCCTGCTCTGCGGGACGGGGCAGGCGGAAAGGCAGGAATGGGTTTTGCCCGGAGCGAGAGTTTTCGTCCGGCGCGGCGGCGATCCGAAGGGCGTCGGGCGGTTGCCGGGTTCCCGGGGACGCATCCGCCCCGCAGTTCTCCACTGCCTTCCCGATGGTCGCACCTCGGCGTGCGCAGGAGCCGCCTTCTGTCCCCTGATACCTGCGCGCGATCTCGTGTCGGCGTTGATTGCCCCGTCGTCGTCGCGGCGGCCGGCGCCCCGGAGTCGGGCAAGGGCGACCCGTGCCGGTTCCGTTTCACTGCCCTTGGGGATCGACGATGAGCGCGTGTGAAGACCGGAAGGACATCGAAACGGCCTCGAAGGAATGCTGTCCGGCCTCGAGGGCTGATCCCAGTATTTCGGGGCAGAGCGGCGCCGCGGATTCGGACTGTCCGTTGGCGCACTTCGGCAGGATGATCGACAACTGCTACGAGTACGCTTCACAGGCCAAGGCGGCCGGACGGCCCATTGTCGGGATCCTGTGCGAGTACACGCCGCGGGAACTGATCCTGGCCGCCGGGGCCGTGCCGGTCTGTCTCTGCGGCGGGGAGGCCGAGATGATCCCCGCCGCCGAGGAGCATCTGCCGGCCAACCTCTGCCCGCTCATCAAGTCCACCTACGGCTACCACGTCCGCAAGGCCAACCCGTTTCTCGAAATGGCCGACCTGGTGGTCGCCGAGACCACCTGCGACGGCAAGAAGAAGATGTACGAGCTGATGGGCGAATCCCGCCCGATGTACGTCCTGGAGCTGCCGCAGAAACAGGACGGAGCGGAGGCCCTGGAGCACTGGACGGGCGAGGTGAGCAAGCTCAAGGCGGAGCTCGAACGCCGCTTCGGTGTCGAGATCTGCGACGGCAAGCTCCGCGAGGCGATCGCGTTGATGAACCGCGAGCGCGCCTTGCGCCGCGAACTGGCGGAGCTGATGCAGGCCGACTGCCCTCCCCTTACCGGCCGAAAGCTCCTGGGCCTTAAGAGCAGCATTTCCGCAATCGGCGCCGATCTGGATCAGTACGCGCGGGCGATCGAGAGGTTCCGGGCGGCGCCCGGTCCCGGCGGCCTCGCGTCGCGCGTGCGGGTGCTGATGACCGGCGTGCCCGTGGTTCACGGGGCCGAGCGGGTGGTCGACCTTATCGAGGACCGCGGCGGGCTCGTGGTCGCCATGGAAAACTGCACGGGCATCAAGCCCATCGCCGAGGACGTGGACGCCGACGCGCCGGACCCCCTCCGCGCGCTGGCGGAACGGTACTACCACCTGCCCTGTTCGGTGATGACGCCCAACGAGAGGCGCCTGGAATCGCTCCGCCGCCTCGCCGCGGAGTACCGCCCGCAGTGCGTCATCGAGCTGATCTGGCAGGCGTGCCTCACCTACGACGTGGAGTCCGCCCGTATCCGGCGGCTCGCGGAAAAGGAGCTGGGCATTCCCTATCTGCGGATCGAGACCGACTACTCCCCGTCGGACTCGGCGCGCATTGCCGTCCGCGTGGAGGCGCTGTTCGAGACCATCCAGGAGCCCCGGAGCCGATGATCTGCGCCGGAATCGATGCCGGGTCCAGGGCGATCAAGATCGTCCTGATGAGGACGGAGGGCCGCGAGGTCCTCGCGTCAGGGACGGCCGACCAGGGCGTGCGGCAGGACGACCTGACCCGCCGGCTCCTCGGCCGCCTGTTGGCCGAGGCCGGCCTGTGCGCCGACGACATTGGAAAGACGGTTGCTACCGGCTGCGCCCGGGCCACGGTCGGCGTGGCCGACACGACGATCACCGAGATCACCTGCCACGCGCGGGGCGTGCATCACCTGCTGCCCGACGCGCGGACGGTGATCGAGATCGGGGGGCAGGACAGCAAGCTGCTGAGGCTCAGGCCCGAGGGGAACGTCCGCGATTTCTCGATGAACGACCGCTGCGCCGCCGGGACGGGGCGGTTCCTCGAGTTGGTGGCCGAGAGGCTGGAGATCGGGCTCGGGGAGCTGGGCGAGCTGGCCCGGCGAAGCCGCCGGCCCGCCCCCATCAACAGCATGTGCGTGGTGTTCGCAGAGACGGAGATCATCGGGCTGCTGGCGTCCGGCTGCCCGCCGGCCGACATCGTCGCGGGCGTTGAGGCGGCGATCTCGTCGCGGGTGGCCGCGATGGCCGGACGCAACCTCGAGCCCCCCGTCGTCCTGACCGGGGGGGTGGCGATGATCGGCGGGGTGGACCGCGCCCTGCAAGAGGCCCTGGGCCGGCCCGTAACGATCGCTCCGGACCCGCAGATGACCGGGGCGCTCGGGGCGGCGCTGCTGGCCGCGACGGAGGGTTGAGTGGGGCCGTGCGCTCTGGCGGGCGGAACCCGGCGGGGTTCAACTGCCGCGGCGGGCGCGTTATCATTCAGCATCTGCGAGCGGCGAAGGAGTTGCCATGACTTCCGACC
>DASRZG010000319.1:0-8465 GCA_035686585.1 Phycisphaerae bacterium | reverse complement strand
AGGGGGCGTGTCCAGGGGGATGACCCGCCCGCTCCCGGCCGCGAAGGCCTCGAAGATCCGCGTCGCCTGCCACGCTTGCGCCAGCGTGCCCTTGGCGGGGGGGCGGCCCTCCAGGACGCTCCGGGCGAACTCCGCGACCTCCCCATAGTAGCCCAGCAGGAACAGGCCCTTGTTGTAGAGCTGCCCGAGGGAGAACTCCGGCTCCCACGCCAGGGCGCCCGCCTCGTCCGGACCGCGGAAGTAGTCGCTCGTCGCCCCGTAAGGCCGACCCGCCCCGGACGGGCGAACCAGCGTCACCCGGATGTTGTTGTCCACCACGATGTGTCGGCCCCGGTCGCCGACGATCATCGTCCGCTCCATCCCCCCGTTGCCCGCCGACCCGCACGTCAGTTGGATCACCGCCACCGCGCCCGAGGGGAAGGTGAACGTCGCCGCCGCCGCCCCGGTGCCGCTGCGCTGGTAGAACAGCGTCGCCGGCATCCCCAGCAGGTACAGCATCAGCGACACCGGGTGGCAGAGGTGGTCCAGGAAGCTCACCACGGGCCCGACCCGCTCGCCCGCCAGGTACCGCCGCAACTCCTCGACCGTCGGGGTGTATTGCGGGTAGTTCAACGTCGCCAACTGCACCCGGCCGAAGGACTCCGCCTCCATCAGGGCCTTGGCCTTCTCGTTGGCGGGGAAAAACATCTTCTTCATGCCGACCAGGACGTGCTTTCCGGTCTCGGCGGAGGCGGCCTGGATGCGCTCGATGTCGGCGCAGGTGGCGGCGGGGGGCTTCTCCATCCACACGTGGACGCCGGCGCGGAGGCAGTCGACGGCGATGCCGGGGAAGCGGGGCCGGCCCCGGTCGTCGTAGTTGGTCACCACGAACACGGCCTCCAGGTCGCCGCGGGCGAGCATCTGGTGGTAGTCGTCGTAGGCGGCCCCGGCCCCGAACTGCCCGGCGAACGCGCGGGCCTTGTCGATCGACAGGTCGCACACCGCCACCAGCTCGACGGGGGCGAACTGGAAGGTCGGGTACACGTTGCGGAAGGAATGCGACCCGCAGCCGATGAAGCCCGCCCGGACCCGCCTGTCCCCGGTGAGCTCGCCGCGAAAACCGATGTGCATGTGGTGCCTCCTGGAATCCCTGCACCGTCCGATGGTCTTGTACCGCCAACGATTTCCAACTGCCAATTGCCAATTTCCAATTGAGAGCGTCCGCGGTGTCGGAGCCCGCCCCGACGGGACAAGCTTGCGGTTTTGCGAAGGCCCACACGGGCCGGAGGCGGTACTCAAAGATCCTCGCAGCGTGCGCGGATAATCAGGGACAGCAGTGCGGGGGGCGTTGCCGGAATCCTGGGAGCGCCTTATGCTTTGCAGGATGCAGCGAAGGTTTCGGGCGGGTGGACGGGAAGGGATCGAGTGATGAAGGACTTGCGCGTCGCTGCCGTTCAGATGAACGTGGCCTTCGGGCACAATGCCGAGAGCCTGGACGTCCACGCCGATTACGTCGCCCAGGCGGCCGAGGCCGGGGCGGACCTGGTGGTCTTCCCCGAGCAGTCGGTCTCCGGGCACTGGGCCGAGCCGGGGTTCAACGCCGCCGCCGAGTGCGTCCCCGACGGTCCCTCCACCCGCCGGCTGGTCGAATTGGCGGCGAAGCGCGGCGTGTTCCTGGCCGCCGGGTTGGCCGAGGCCGCCGCCGGGGCCGTGTACAACTCCTACCTGCTGATCGGTCCGGGCGGTCTTGTCGGCGTGCAGCGGAAGGTGCATCCCTCCGGCGACGAGTACTTCTACTACCGCGCGGGCGGATCGTTCGAGGTGTTCGACCTGCCGTTCGGGCGGATCGGGGTGAACATCTGCGCCGACATCAGCTACCCCGAGTCGGCCAGGGTGGCGGCGCTGAAGGGGGCCGAGATCCTGCTCGCCCCGCACGCCGCCCGCTGCGGCGCCGCCCCCGCCGACGCGGAAGAGGAGGCCGATCGCGTCCGCCAGGCCAAGGACCACGCCGCCCGCATCGGCTGGGCGCGGGCGAGGGACAACGGCATGTTCCTGATCCACTGCAACCAGGTGGGCGTGGCCGGGAAGGTCGCCGCCGCCAGCGGCTTCACGGGAACCGCCGACGTCGTCCATGCCGGCGGAATCCTCATCCACAAGCCCAACGGCGACCTGCTGGCGGAGTCAAAGACGACGCGGTTCGACCCGGAGATGGTCGTCGCCGACCTGTCCGCCGCCGACCTCGCCGCTGTCCGGGGCGGCAAGTGCTTCAACCTCACCAACCGCCGCCCCGCCGCCTACGGCATCATTGCGGACCCGAACGTCTGACGATTTCCAATTTCCGATTTCCGATTTCCAATTGAGAGACCGGACGCGTCGTGGCGGGATGCTCCGCGGGCTCCCGGCGCTTCTCAATTGGCAATTGGAAATTGGAATTCGGAAATGCTTTTGAAGCTTCCCACGCCCACTTGAACTTGTCGGTGTGCTTCTTCCAAGCCTCGGCCAGTCCCGGCGCGTGGGCGCCGTAGCCGGCGGCGGGGCCTTTGGGATCGGGCCGGTGGTCCTTGTCCAGCTTCGGGTCGGTCCCGCCGGCGGGGGCGGTCTGGGGGCCGGGCAGCTTGGGGACGCTCCGTGCGGGATCCAGCCGGTTGAACCAGTAGTTGTCCGCGAAGGCGAACGTCTCCGGCTTGGTCTGGCCCCCGACGTTGGCGACCTGGATCACCTTGCCGTAGACGATCAGGTTGCCGGCGAAGCGGTTGTCGGCGGTAGGCCGATCGCCCCCTTCGAACAGGATTCGCAGCACGTAGCGCGTGGGGTCGACGATGGTGTTGTACTCGAACGCGCAGCGGGCGGAGGAGGCGTACACCGCCGCCGCCCCGCCGCCCACGATCACGTTGCCCATCGCGGCCATGTCCACGCCGGAGTAGCCCTCCTCCTTCAGCTTGCCGAAGTAGTCGTAGCGGTTTTCCCGCCCGGGCCCGATCCCGCCTCCGAACTGCACCGCCCGCAGCGACGAATCGTCGAACCGGCACCGGTACACGCCGATGCCGGTGCTGCCGCACTTGGGCTGGACGGTGTTGGCGGTCTGGCCGGAGAGGTCCGGGTAGGTGAACCGGCAGTTCATGATCAGCCCGCCGGCGCAACTGACCATGTCCACCGCCGACCCCTCCCCGCCCCAGCGGCTGACGGTGCAGCCGATGATCAGAAAATCTCTGACCGCGGTCAACTTGATCCCGTCGCAGTTGGATTGCACGGCGATGTCGCGGGAGACGCAGTCCTTGATGACCATGTTGCGGCAGCGGAACATCTGGAGGTTGTTGACCCGCGCCTTCTCGAAGACGAGCCCGTCCAGCACCACGTGCGAGCAGGACTCCAGCACGAAGCCGTAATCGGATCCGCGGAAGACCGGCGGATTGGCGGGGTCCTTCGCCGCCACCACGACGGGCTTGCCGGGCTGGCCGTTGACGTTGCGGGCGAACATCCCGCCCGGGTACACCCCGCCGGGCAGGACGATCCGATCCCCGGGCTTCGCCTGGCGGAGGGCCTGCTTGACGGCCTCCGTGTCGCCTGCCTCGACCGCCTTCGCCGACGGACCCGCGGCCGCGCCCAGGGCGATCCCGGCCGCCAAGGCCATCGCACCAACTCTTCTGCGGTGTCCGCACATCTGTGCCAATCCCACCGATGTAACACCCAGCCGGCCCGTTCGGGTCCGACGAAAACGCCCATCCTGGAGTCTTCACCAGTTCGATGATTCCTTCCGTTGCGCAAAGCCGTTTTGACGTGTGGGCAAAGCGCTATCCAACCCACACGAATTGAACGGGAGATACGCCCCATGGCTGAACGTTGTCCCCCGGCTTGGGGCCAAAAGTGGCTGGAATCGACGTGATTACACTTGACAATATCACCTTTGGTGGGTATTCTCTTGGTGGTTTGCCTTAGGTGGGTCTAGGAGGAAGCAACGACCTTGCCCCCTTTGCAGGCCTGAGGCATTTCCACAGCAGACGAGGGAAAGGGCGGTGTTCCTGTGGTCGTATCTGTCCTGTCATCCCTTGTTCGACAGTGCAGGGTCAGCATGGCCGCAGGTTTGCGGCATCGACGGCGCATTCGCGGCGAACCCCAGTGGGTTCTTCGTCCAGCTACCAGGGGTCAGCCGGGTTGCATGTGGGAGTTCAGGGACGGCCGAGAGGCCCCAAAACTGGAGGTCTGCAATGAGGAAACTGATGGTTGTGTTGGTTGTCTTGGCCGTATCCGGCTCGGCGTTGGCTGACTGGAGTGCGTTCGTAATCCGCGGAGACAACATCGATGGCACGCCCCCGGTGATCAATGACGTCACCGTTGGCGGCGTCGACGCCAAGGAGTTTGTCGTCGACCTGGGCGGCATGAAGGCTGCGTACGGGACGAACGACCTGAATGGACTGACCGTAGGTCAGATCACCCGCTTGGCGATCGATCGCCTGGACGACCGAGGCCGTTTCACCGTCGGCAGCGGATCGTATGTGGGCCCTTACTTCAACATTTGGGTGACCGACGGCGCCGGAAACTATGCCGTGATCGCCAACGAGCCCAGCAACCCGGCCTTCCAGCTGCTGTACAGCAATGGATACGACCTCGCCTTCTCGGATATCGCCGACAAAGTGTGCAAGGTATTCGAGAACACCGACACGTCCTCCTGGATCTACGATACCGACGGCGACGGCCACCTGACCTTCCAGGATGTGGCCGGGCTGCAGATCGGCGTCCCGGAGGACCCGAACGCTTCATGGAGCGGCCTGGGCACCGGCGCCCCGCGCGAGTTGAACATGGCCTACGACGGCACGAACGATCAGTACGTGGGCGTGTACGGGATCAACTGGGTCTTCGGCGATACGGCCAGCAACTACGTCAGCGGCCAGGACCAGCAGGGTTACGTGGTCGCCAATCCTGTCGCGGTTCCCGTCCCCGGCGCGCTGCTGCTGGGGATAGCCGGACTGGGCGCAGTGGGCTGGCTGCGCAAACGAATGGCCTGACGGCGGCAGTTGGCCGGACCCATCAGGCAGATGGCCTGCACATGGCCGCGCGAGAACCGCGCGGCCATCTTTTTATGGTGTGGGCGATCGCGGCGTTAACGGGGGAGGCGCAGGCCCGCGTCACTCTGTCACGGGCTCGACGTGAACGACCACGTTGAGCACGAACGGACAGCACGCCACGACGGCGTCGTTGTCTTTTCGACGTGTCCGTCGTCGCATGCTCGCGGTGTATGTGGTAGATTTGCCCCCGCGAGATCGTCCTTCATGGCTCGGCGTGGACCCCCTGTAGCCTCGAATACGACAACGACGCCGAACGGCCGAGCCTTCAGCCAACACGGGGAGGAGGCGGACCGATGGTCATCGCCCATCATCTGATCCTCACTGGGTACGGACACTGGCTGCCGAACGATCCCCGGGGCAGCCTCTCCGTCGGAACGCACACGCCCGAACTCGCCCGCCTCGCGGAGTCGCACTTCGGGCGCAGGACGACCCAGCCGACACGAGAGAAACTCCGGGCATTTCACGAGGAGGCCCGAGGTCTTCTGACGCACCAGATCCTCTGGTTCGATGAGGCCCAACGCCGCCTGGCGGCGGAGGCGCTGGCGGAGGTGATCCGGCGCGAGCGCCTGACCTGCTACGCCTGTGCGATTCTGACCGACCACGTTCACGTCCTCATCCGCAAACACCGGCTCACGGGCGAGGCCATGTCAGCGGCCTGCAAGGAAGGAATCCGGGAGGCCCTGCGGAGCACCGGAACGGTTCCCGGCGATCATCCGGTCTTCAGCGCAGACGTCTGCGACATGTACAAGTCCGATCCCGGGGCAGTTCGAAGTGGCATCGAGTACATCCGGGACAACTTCCCCAAGCATGGCCTCCCCGTGGTGGATTACGACTTCGTGACCCCCTACGACGACGGGCCCTTCCATAACCGATAGTCTCGAACCGTTCTTCCTCGGGAGCTCCTTGTGCGGGCCGGAGGCTTGCCGTTCGGCGTCGTTGTCGTTTATATCCTATCGAATACAGACAGACCTGTCGGACACCGGCGCGAGATCGTCCTTTTGAGGAGCGTTCCATGCGTATCGTCGTGATCATCTCGGACACGTTTCGTTTCGACCACGTCGGCGCCCACGGGCTGAAGCGCATCCGCACGCCGAACCTGGACGCCCTGGCCCGCCGCGGGGCGGACTTCCAGCGCGCCTACACCGGGAGCTTCCCGACGGCGCCGAACCGCGCGGACGTGTACTTGGGCAAGTACTGGTTCCCGCGCGCACCCTGGTCGCCGCTGCCGACGGACGAGGTGACCCTGGCCGACAGGCTCGGCCAGGCGGGCTACGTCAACCAGTGGATCGGCGACTGCCCCCACCTCATGAAGGCCAACGCGTGGTACCACCGCGGCTTCCACGCCGCCGTCCAGACCCGCGGGCAGGAGGGCGACGTGTACTTCACCCGCCTGAACCGCACCGGCGTGACCGTCCAGCCCGACAACAAGACCCGGCGCACCCAACGCTTCGGCATGTCCCTGCCCAACCTCCACGAATGGCAGAACGAGCCCCGATGGGAGGGCGACCGCTTCTGCTGCCGCACCGCCGACCTGGCCTGCCGCTGGCTGGAGGACAACTACAAGGCGCCCAAGTGGACCCTCTGGCTGGAGTTCTTCGACGTCCACGAGCCGTGGGACCCGCCGGAGTATTTCTGGCGGAGGCACGACCCGACCTACGACGGCCCGGAGATGCGCCACCCCAATTACGGCCCGGCCAGCGAGTACACCGCCGCCGAGCTGCGAAACCTCCAGGCTCACTACGCCGGCGAGGTGGAGCTGATGGACAAGTGCGTGGGGCGGGTCCTTCGGCAGATCGAGGATTGCGGAATCGACGACGACACGGCCGTGGTCTTCACGGCCGATCACGGCATCGGCCTGGGTGAGCACAACCGCGCGGGCAAGAGCAACATCCATCCCGACGACCCGCGGGCGTGGCTGATGTTCGAGGAGCTGGCCCACATCCCGCTGATCGTCTACCTGCCGGGGGTGCGACCCCGCAGGCCGCGGGCGTACGTCCAGCCCGTCGACCTGACCGCCACGCTGCTGGAGCTGGCGGGGGCGGCGCCGAACGAGGGCGCGGAAGGGCACAGCGCGATGGGGCTGATTACCGGCAACGGCGGCCCGTGGCCGCGCCGGTGGGCGATCTCCTCCGGCTACCTCGGCCGCTTGCCGGACAAGCCCTCCGGCCTGCCCATGCTGCACGAGGGCAAATGGGCGTACTGCCCGCGGACCGAGCGGATGGGCACGGGCGGGGTCCTGTTCGACATGGCCGCCGACCGCGCGCAGAGGACCAATCTCGCCCGCAAGCTCCCCGACGTCGCGGCGTGGATGCGGCGGCGGATGAGACATCTGCTGTCCGAAATGGGCGTGGCGGGCGAGGCGATCGGGGCGCTGATGGGCGAGGCGTAGGCGCCCGGTCAGTCGTCGGCGTCCGTCGGCTCGATGTGAACGACCACGTTGAGCACGAACGGACAGCACGCCACGACGGCGTCGTGGACGTTGGTGGCGATGTCGTGGCCTTCGGCCACGGTCAAATCCGGGTCCACCAGGACGTGGACGTCCATCTCCACCTTCGACCCGAGCCGGCGGGCGCGGACGGCGTGGAAGTCCTGGACGCCCTCGGTGGCGCTCACGGCGTCGCGGATCCGCACCATGACCTCCGCGTCGGGGGCGCGGTCCATCAGCTCCTGGACGGCCTGGCGCAGGATCTGCACCGCCACGACGATCAGGAAGCTGGCCAGGACCAGGGCGGTGGCGTGGTCCATGAACTGCCACTTCGGCCCGCCGATCAGGACCGCCGTCAGTCCCGCGGCCGCGGCGATCGAGCTGAAGGCGTCGGAGCGGTGATGCCAGGCGTTGGCGACCAGCGACATGTCGCCCGCCTTCCTGCCGACCCGCAGAGTCACGCGGTACATCGCCTCCTTGATCACCACCGACGCGATCGCCATCGCCAGCGGCACGGCGGGTCGGATGCCGTCCGGGTGCTTCTCGGCGAAGGTGAGGATGGCCTGGGCGCCCACCAGGGCGGCCGCCGTCAGCAGCACCAGCCCCAGCACCGCCGTCACCAGCGTTACGGCCCTGCGGTGTCCGTAGAGATGGCTTTCGTCCGCCGGCCGGCGGGAGATACGAAGGCCCGCCAGCACCGCGATGTCCGTGGCGCAGTCGCTGAGGGAGTGCAGGCCGTCGGCGAGGATCGCCTGGCTGGCGAAGACGACCCCTGCCGCCATCTTCGCCGCCGACAGCACCACGTTCCCCACAAGCCCCGCCCAGGTCACGGCCCTGGGCGAGAGTCTCGATTCGGCTTGGTCGGTTCCGGAAACCATTCAACCTCCCGGCCTCGTCGCCGCGGCGACGCGCCGGCCTCAATAACGAACGTCGAATCCCACGAACTGCCCTGTCGGCTCCGCGACTTCCTGCTGGATGTCGCGGACGTAGCCTTCCAT
>DASRZG010000318.1:0-4584 GCA_035686585.1 Phycisphaerae bacterium | reverse complement strand
CGGGCTGGCTGGAGAGGACCTCCCCCGCCTGGCGGATCTCCGGCAGCGTCTGGAGCAGTTCGGTGGTTTCCTTCCTGTATTCCCCGGGCGCGCGGAGCTTCTTGGCGACGTCGAAGGTGAGCGTGGACTCCCGTTCCAGGCGGTCCAGAGCGCTCCGCCGGCCCCGGATTTCGGCGCGGATCGGCAGCTTGGGCGGGCGGGGCTGGAGGATCGCCAGCTCGTCGCGCGCCCCGTTCTCGACCTTCAGCGTCAGGGCGATCTGACGCTTCTGGGTGAAATGGATGTCGGCGTAGACCCACACGAGCATGGTGATCACGACGGTCCAGACGATCGTGCCGGCCTGGTCCAGGAACCACTGCCGGCTGAATCGCTTGGGCGGCGGGGCTCGATGTTCGACGACTCGGGCCATGCGTCAGTTCGTCTCCGTGTCCCCGGCGGGCCGCCGGTGCAGCAGCCGCGCCAGGAATCCCCTGGGCTTGGGGGCCAGGGCGTTCCGCAGCAGCTCGCGCAGCGCGTCGACGTCCAGGCCCACGTTCAGTTGTCCCTGGTTGGCGATGGTGATGCGACCGGTCTCTTCGCTGACGACCAGGACGATGGCGTCGGTCTCCTTGGACAGGCCCAGCGCGGCGCGGTGCCGGGTGCCCAGGGACGCGTCCACCTCCTCGCTCTCGGCCAGCGGGAACTGGCAGCCGGCGGCCGCGATCCGCCCGGACTGCACGATCACGCCCATGTCGTGCAGGGCCGTCCCTTCCATGAAGATCGTGGTAAGCAGCGGGACCGACAGCTCGGCGTCCAGCAGGGCGCCGGACTCCATCAAGCCGCCCAGGCCCACCTTGCGCTCGATGGCCATGATCGCGCCGGTCTTGTCGCGCGAGAGGATCCGGGCGGCTTCGACCAGCTCCTCGATCTGCTCCTCGGCGTACGGGGACGGGGCGCCGAACAGCCGTCCCCTGCCGAGCTGGGACAGCGCGCGGCGCAGCTCCGGCTGGAACGCCACCAGCAGCGCCGCCAGGGCGAAGAGGATGAACCGCCCGTACAGCCACTGGATCCGCTCCCAGTCGCGGTCGGGGTCCTTGGGCAGCAGGCGGATGCACAGGTATACCAAGCCGATCACGACGGCGGCGCCCTTGACGAGGCTGGCGCCGCGTGTGCCGCGGACGAACCCCACCGCCCATCCGACCACCAGGGCGATCAGGGCCATCTCCACGATCACCTCCACCGGGTCGTAGGTCGAGACCCGGCTGAGGTAGTTCGAAATGGCTCGCAGGAGTTCGCTCAAGACCGCGCCTTTCCATCGGGCCGCCCGCACGGGCGCTGGGCTGCATTATAGATACATCGTCATGTCGCGGAAGCCCCCGCACCCGCGCCGCGGGGTTTTCCCTTCGGCCGGTCAGGGCCGCCGGGCGTCCGCGCCGGCGACGGCGGCGGCCACCGCCAGGGCCTGCACGACCTCCGCCACGTCGTGGACGCGGAAGATCGTCGCCCCGCCGGCGAAGGCGGCCAGGCAGGCGGCGATGGTCCCGCCCAGCCTCCGGTCGGTGTCGCCCTGCCCGGTCAGCTCGCCGATGAACCGCTTGCGCGACGGGCCGTACAGGACCGGCACGCCCAGCTCCGCCAACGCGCCCGCCCCCCTCAGCAGCGCCAGGTTATGCCGGAGCCCCTTGCCGAAGCCGATGCCCGGATCGACGATGCATCGGTCCCGGCGTACGCCGGCGGCCTCGGCGGCGGTGAGGCGGTCGGCGAGGAACTGCCGCACCTCCGCCACCACGTCGTCATAACGGGGTTCCTGCTGCATGCTCTTGGGCTGCCCCAGCATGTGCATCAGGACGACCGCGGCCCCGCGTTCGGCGGCCAGCCTCAGCAGCTTCGGGTCGTCTCGGGCGGCCGAGACGTCGTTGACGATCGCCGCCCCGGCGTCCAGGGCGAACCGGGCCACTTCCGCCAGGGTCGTGTCGATGCTGACGGCCACGCCCATCCGGGCCACGTCCGGCAGCACCGGCTCGAGGCGGGCGATCTGCTCGGCCGCCGGGATCCGGTCCGACCCGGGACGGGTCGACTCGGCCCCGACGTCGATCACGTCGGCGCCCTCGGCGACCATCCGCAGCGCCCGGGCGACGGCCGAGGCGGGGTCAAAGAACCGCCCGCCGTCGGAGAAGCTGTCCGGGGTGACGTTCAGGATGCCCATCACGACGGCGCGCCCGGTGCGGTGGGAAGCCAGGATGTCTTCCAGCGACGCCGCCATGGACGGTTCCTGCGCCCTGCTCAGCCCGGCTCGGGGATCGGCCCGTGGCCCGGGGCGCCCTCGGTCTTGGGCCGCTCGCCCGACGCCGGCGCGGGCCGGCGGGCCTTGGCCGCCTCCTGCGCCAGCAGTTCGTTCATGGACGGCTTGTCCAGGTCCTGCCCGTCGAGGATCTTCTTGACGTCCTCGACGCTGAGCGTCTCGTACTTCAGCAGGCCCTGGGCGATGCGGGCGATCCGGTCCTGGTTGGCCTCGATGATGGCCGTCGTGTCCTTGTAGGCCCGCGCCATGATGGTCTTGATCTCTTCGTCGATGATCTCGGCCGTCTTCTCGGAGTATTCCTTGCCGCCGAGATCGAACATCGCCTGCCGCTCCACGCCCGGGGCGTAGCGGATGAAGCTCAGCCGGTCGCTCATGCCCCATTCCATCACCATCTTCCGGGCGAGCTCGGTGGCCTGGGCGATGTCCTGGGCGGCGCCGCTGTCCACGTCGCCGCAGAACTTCTCCTCGGAGATCCGCCCCGCCACCAGCACGCGGAGGATGGCGTCGCACCAGCGCTTCGTGTGCAGGTACCGGTCCTTCTCCGGCAGGGAGAAGGTCGCCCCGCCCATCGCGCCGCGGGGGATGATCGAAACCTTGTGCAGCGGGTCGGCGTCGGGGCTGAGCACCTGCACCAGGGCGTGCCCGGCCTCGTGGTAGGCGGTCATCTCCTTCTCGCGCTCGTCGATGACCCGGCTCTTGCGCTGCCGGCCCCAGCGGACCTGGTCGCGGGCCTCCTCCATGTCCGCATGCCCCACGTAATCCTTGTTGGCCATGGTCGCGGCGATGGCGGCCTCGTTGACCAGCGCCTCCAGGTCGGCCCCGCTGAACATCGGCGTGCCGCGCGCGATCCGGTGCAGGTCCACGTCCGGCCCGCAGCGGACCTTGCTCGCGTACAGCTTGAGGATTTCGTAGCGGCCCTTGATGTCCGGCAGGGGCACCTGGACCTGCCGGTCGAACCGCCCCGGGCGGGTCAGGGCCGGGTCCAGCACGTCCATCCGGTTGGTGGCCGCGATCACGATCACCTGGTCGTTCGTGTCGAACCCGTCCATCTCCACCAGGATGGCGTTGAGCGTCTGCTCCCGTTCGTCGTGCCCCCCGCCGTTGAAGCCCGTGCCGCGCCGCCGGCCCACCGCGTCGATCTCGTCCAGGAAGATGATGCACGGGGACGATTCCTTCGCCTGGCGGAACAGGTCCCGCACCCGCGAGGCGCCCACGCCCACGAACATCTCCACGAAGTCGCTGCCGGAGATGCTGAAGAACGGCACGTCCGCCTCGCCCGCGATCGCCTTGGCCAGCAGCGTCTTGCCGCAGCCCGGCTCGCCCACCAGCAGCACGCCCCGCGGGACGCGCCCGCCCAGACGCTGGAATCGCCGCGGGTTCCGCAGGAACTCGATGATCTCCTTGACCTCTTCCTTGGCCTCCTCGATCCCGCAGACGTCCTCGAACGTCACGTCCACGGCCTCGCGGGTCGCCACGCGGTGGCGGCTCCGGCCGAAGCTGCCGAGGAATCCGGCCCCGCCCCCGGCCTGGCCGAGACGGCGGAACAGGAAGAACCAGACCAGCAGCAGCAGACCGCCGTACAGCACCACGTACGGCAGGATCTGCCTGTACCAGGGGGGCTGCTTGGCGAAGGAGTAGACCGTGTCCGTTTCCCGCAGCGCCTCTTCCAACTGCTGGACCTTGGTGCGGTCGGCGGAGAAGTCCATCACCACGTAGAACTTGGCGGTGGCGTCCTTGGCCCGGCCCGGTATGCCGGGCTTGAACTCGCCCTTCAGGCGGTTCTCATACGTGTCGATCACCAGCTTCTTGATCTCGTTGTTCTTGAGATGCTGCCAGAAGTTGCGGGGATCGATCTCTTCCGGGCCCGACACCAGCGGCGCCCACCAGGTCGCCACCAGCAGCGCCAGAAGCACCGCGCCCGCCCAGAACATCGTGTTCCGCCCGAAGCGGATCTGCGGGCTGGGAGGGCGCCGATCAGGTCGGTTGCTTGGTTCCTCAGGCATTGGCATTCCGTAAGGCCCCTTGGGCCGACAGTTTCCTCATCGATAACACACCATTCTACCGCGTGGGGCGAGGGATTACGAGTCCGCTCGACGCGTGGGCCCGCCGCGGCGGCTGCCTCCGGCCATGCGCGCCTTCAGAGGCAACTATCGGCCGGATAAGGTCCTGCCCTCAGTGAGAACGCGCGGCCACCCCCTCCCGGCACGCCACCGGTCAGAAGGGGTCAGCAAGCTGTTCTACGATCCGCTGGGCCACCCGGTTGGCGGCATCTTCGCTGCCCATGAAAAAGTCTTCCCGGAACG
>DASRZG010000317.1:0-2386 GCA_035686585.1 Phycisphaerae bacterium | reverse complement strand
GCCGCCAGGAAGACGTCCTTGGCGGGCCTGTCCAACTCGATCCCGATCAGCAGCCCCTTCCCGCGGACCTCTCTTACGCACGTGACCCCGGCGTCGCGGATCGCCTGCATGATCTGCTCGCCCTTGGTCGCGGCCCGGGCGACGAGGTTCTCTTCCTCGATGAGCTTCATCGTCGCGGCCCCGGCCGCGGCGCACAGCGGGTTGCCGCCCATGGTGCACCCGTGTGTGCCGGGCGTGAAGGTGTCCTGGAGCTTGGGTCCGGCGACGCAGACGCCGACGGGCGCGCCGCCTCCGACGGCCTTGGCGAGCGTCATCACGTCCGGCTGCATTCCGTAATGCTGATATGCGAACCACTTTCCGGTCCGCGCGGGGGCGGTCCATACTTCGTCGCATACCAGCACCAGGTCCTTCTCGTCGCACAGGGAGCGCAGGCCCTGCATGAACTGCTTTGTGGGGATGTTGACGCCGCCCTCTCCCTGGATGGGCTCGACGAAGATCCCGGCCGTCTCGCCGTCGACGGCGGCCCGCGCGGCGGCCAGGTCGCCGTAGTCCACCTTGACGTTCCCGGGCAGCATCGGCTCGAAGCCCTTCTGCTTGGACGCGGGCGTCAGCGACAGCCCGCCCATGGTCCGCCCGTGGAAGCAGTTGTGGAAGCTGAGGATCTTGTAGCGTCCCGGTCCGGCGGCCAGGCGGGTGAGCTTGAGGGCGGCTTCGTTGGCCTCGCCCCCGCTGTGGCAGAAGAAGACCTTTCCGCCGAAAGCGTGGGCCGTGATGCTGCGGGCCAGCTCGACCTGCGGTGCGTTCGTGAAGAAGTTCCCGTGGCAGAAGAGCGTTTCGGCCTGCTGCTTGACGGCGTCGACGATTCGGGGATGGCAGTGCCCGACCACACCCGCTCCGCCGAACCCGGCGAAGAAGTCGATGTACTCCTTCCCGTCGGCGTCCCAGATGCGGGCGCCCCGCCCCCGCGCCATCGCCAGCAGCGGCGGGCCGTAGTTGTTCATCAGGTACGTCTTCGTTGCCTCGATCCATTCCTTCTGGTTCGTCATCGTCTGCTCTCCTGGTCGATCCGGCACTTCGCGCCCGGCCCCGGCACTCCTCGCCGAGAACCTGCTCGCGAATCGGTTTCTTCTATGCCGATGGGCGCCCCCCGTCAAGAGCCGGAGCGGCCGAGACCAACCGCCGGCGCCCCGGGCCCTTCGGGCCTGGCCTCTGCCGCCCGCCGAGGCACATCCGCCCTGCACGGGGCTAGGTGAAAGGCCCGACAATGCCGGGGAGCATTCTGATGAGCATCAGCCCCAGGATGGCGATCAGCCCGAACCCGCCGATCAGCCCCAGGACCTTGAACGGCGCGGACAGCCTCATGATCGTGTCCCAGTGGAAGGGCAGGAAGAACACGCTGAAGACGCCGCCGCCGCCCAGCAGAAACAGCCCCATGCACACAACCGGCCCCCCGGCGTCCCTGCCGGCAGCCGCCGCCTCGGAGATCGCCAACGGCAGGCCGATGACAAACAGCACGAACATCAAAATGCAGTTCTGCCGGGCCGCCCGCTGCCTGCGCTGGTCCGGGTGGGATGGCGGCAGCGGGGGAGGCATGCCCCCCGGCCCGGGCGGGGCGGGACGCGGCGGAGGCGGCAGGAACGTCGCCCGCGCGTCGGCTGCCGCAGGGGGCGGAAGCGGAGGCGGGACGGGAGCGGCGCTGCGGATCGCCGAGGCGGCGTCCTGTCCTGCCGGCGCACTCGGTCCGACCGCGGCGGGAACCACATTTTCCGCGCCGCAGCTCGGGCATCGTATCGATCCGCCGGTGGAACCGTCCTTGGTTTGCAGGGCCGCCCCGCAGCTCTCGCATGCAAACTCGATCATGGCTTGCCCCAGGATGCTTCTTCCGGGCGGGTCCGGGCCCACCCCCCACGCTTGGCCGGCTCCCGCCGCGCTTGTCACGGCGGAAACGCATGATAGATTGTACCGATCAAGGCCGGAGAAGCCATGGAACTGCGGATCGTGGACGAAGCGGACATGACGGCCTCGCTCGACGCGGCCATTCGCGAGGCCCTCTGCGCCTGCTTCCCGAAGGATCGCGCGGCCTTCTCGCGGACGCGGGCATGGCACGGCAGCGCGCCCGTGTTCTCCGTGACGCTCGAAGCCGGCCGGGAGGTCGTCGCACACGCCGGCGTGGTGGACCGCACGGTCCGCGCCGGAGACCGGCAGGTCCGCGTCGCGGGCGTGCAGAACGTCTGCGTGCTTCCCGGGCACCGGGGCAGGGGGTTGTTCCGCCGGGTCATGGCCGCCGCCGTGGCCGAGGCCGCGGCCCGCGGGTTCGACTGCGGGCTGCTGTTCTGCGACCGGGGAATAGAGTAGCTCTATGCCCGCCTCGGCTGGCGCACGTCGC
>DASRZG010000316.1:0-4694 GCA_035686585.1 Phycisphaerae bacterium | reverse complement strand
TGGTTCCACAGGACCGACCAGACCTCCTCGGTGGTGACCTTCTCCATCCTGCGGAGGAGGTCGTCGCCAACGCGGGGGCGCCCGTCCTCCGACCGCGGGCCTTTCCACTCGGGCGTCAGTTGGATGATGTCTTCCCGGCAGTTGAATTGCATGCTCCGCACCTCGCCTCCGCCGGCACACCGCCAAGCATGGATGGGCATTGGACACGACCGCCGACCCGGCGGCAAGAGACGGCCTGACCGAAGCCCGCTGCTGCGACAGCGCATGTTCAGGAGACATGGGCCGCAAGGCCCAAATCCGAAACTCGAAATCCGAAACCCGAAACCCGAAACAAATCCGAAATCCGAAACGGCAAAGAAACAGCAAAGAAAAAGCATCCGGCAGACCGGGACTCCTGCAACTGCTTCTTCTTCTCTGCTTCTTCTCTAGTGCTTGTCGTTTCGGATTTGTTTCGGATTTCGTGTTTCGGATTTCGTGCTTCCGACTTCGTGCTTCGCGAAGGTCAGCGGGAAACCTGCGCCGTCGTGCTACGTCCGGGCGGCGCGGCGGGCGGCGCGTTTGCGGTCGTTGTCGCTGAGGTGGGTCTTTCGCAGGCGGACGGAGGCGGGGGTCACCTCGACCAGCTCGTCGGTCTCGATGTACTCCAGGGCGTTCTCCAGCGACATCCGCCGCGGGGCCTTCAGCGTCACGGTCGCGTCCTTGGTGGACGAGCGGACGTTGGTGAGGTTCTTCCGCCGCACGACGT
Organism: Phycisphaerae bacterium; assembly: GCA_035686585.1. Classification (GTDB taxonomy): domain Bacteria; phylum Planctomycetota; class Phycisphaerae; order SM23-33; family SM23-33; genus DASRZG01. The sequence goes on along the minus strand of DASRZG010000316.1, from coordinate 3,949 downwards.
TGACGGCGATGTCGTCGTCCCGGCAGTGCTCCCCGACGATCTGCCCGGCGTACACCTGCTCCCCCGGAACGACGAACATCGCGCCGCGGTCGCCCAGTTGATCCAGCGCGTACGCGGTCACCGCCCCGCCCTCGGTGGCGATCATCACGCCGTTGACGCGCCCCCCCATCTCGCCGCACCACGGGCCGTAGCGCTCGAAACGGTGGTGCATGACCACTTCCCCACTCGTCGCCGTCAGCACCCGGCTCCGCAGGCCGATCAGCCCGCGCGCGGGGATCAGGAACTCCAACTGCTTCCGCCCGCCGGCGGCGTCCATGCGGACCATCTCCGCCCGGCGGTCGCCGATCAACTGCATCACCGCCCCGACCGCCTCGGCGGGCACGTCCATCACCAGCCGCTCGAACGGCTCCAGCCGGCTGCCGTCGTCGTCCGTGTGCAGCACCACCTCCGGCTTGCCCACCGCCAGCTCGTACCCCTCGCGGCGCATGTGCTCCAGCAGGATGCCCAGGTGCAGCAGCCCCCGGCCCCAGACGACGAACTCGTCCCCGCGGTCGTCCACGCGCAGGGCCACGTTGGACTGGAGCTCGCGATTCAGCCGTTCGCGAAGCTGCGGGCCCGTGACGAACCGGCCCTCGCGCCCGGCGAAGGGCGAATCGTTGAAGCGGAAGGTCATCCGCAGCGTCGGCTCGTCGATGACGACGGTCGGCAGGGCCACGGGGCAGTCCGGGTCGGCGAGGGTGTCGCCGATGTCCACCGCCTTCAGGCCCACCACCGCGCACAGGTCGCCCACGTCCACGCGGTCCACCTCGACCCGCCCCAGCCCGCTGAAGCGGTACAGCCGCCCGATCCGCTGGCGGCTCTGCCCGCCGTGGCGGTCGATCACGGCCACGTCCGTCCCCGCCTTCAACGTCCCGGCGAAGACCCGCCCGATGCCGATCCGCCCGACGTAGTCGCTGTAGTCCAGCGTGGTGATCAGCGCCTGCAGCGGCGCCTCGCCGTCCAGGTCCGGCGCCGGCACGTGGGTGATGATGGCGTCGAACAGCTCGTGGATGTCCGTCGCCGCCCCGGCCCGGGCGGCTTCCAGATCGGCGGTCGCCCACCCCTCCTTGCCGGAGGAGTAGATGGTGGGAAAGTCCGCGGCGTGCTCCTCGGCCCCCAGGTCCACCAGCAGGTCGAAGACCTCCTCGTGGACCCGGACGGGGCGGGCGTTGGGGCGGTCCATCTTGTTGATCACCACCACCGGCGCCAGGTGCGCCTCCAGGGCCTTGGACAGGACGTACCGGGTCTGGGGCATGACGCCGTCGAAGGCGTCGACCAGCAGCAGCACGCCGTCGGCCATCATCAGCACGCGCTCCACCTCGCCGGAGAAGTCCGCGTGGCCGGGGGTGTCGACGATGTTGATGTGGTAGCGGTTCCCGTGGCGGTCGGTGTAATCGATGGCGCAGTTCTTGCTGAGGATGGTGATCCCCCGCTCGCGCTCGAGCGGGTCGGTATCGAGGATGCAGTCGCCGGTCAGCTCGCCCTGGCGGAACTGCCCGCTCTGGCGCAGGAGCTGGTCCACCAGCGTGGTCTTGCCGTGGTCCACGTGGGCGATGATGGCGACGTTGCGGATGTTCGTTCGTTGCATGGGCGTTCCGGGTGTCGGTGGGGCATCGAGGGCATTCGGCGGGGTGGAGACGTCGAACGGTTTAGGCGAGCGGCAGGGGCCAGTGCACGGCGCGCAGCGTCCGCAGCATGCCGGCGAACAGCCAGCCAAAGACGCCCAGGCCGATTGCGTTCGTTCGTCTCATGGTGAACAACGAATTCTAGCACACCCGAACGGCCAAGGCAATGCCGACTGCCCGGTCCGATGCCGTGTGCCCCGGACAAGCGGAGCTTGGCACCTGTTTAGCCGCGACCCGGAGGGGAGCGTTTCGGTCGCCGAACACGGTGCCTTCGCATGCGCCTGCGCCTTGGCCGGGGCACCCGTTCGAGACGCGAACACACCCGCCCAGGCCGCATTACCAGGAATGTTGGTCGTTCGACCAACGGATTGGGTCGTTTCTTGGTGCCCATGGTCTGCCCCTGACGCTTCATCACTTCCGCGGCGGGGTAGAATCGCCCGCCCTGGCGGGCCGGGCGTCAAGGGGGCCCGCGGGCACCCGTTGGAACCCTTTCATCCTCTGTGGGTGGGCCGAAGGCCCATGAACCGGCCGGAGGAACCGGCCCGGCGCGGGTCAGCGCGGCCCAATCACTTTGCCGCCACCTTCGTTCGCCGACTGCAGCGCGTGGGGCGTCTGGCGTTCGTCCTCGGGCAGCAGGCCGGTCAGGTTCACCTCTCGCCAGGGGGTCGAATCCAGGCCGCAGAAGAACTGGGCGCCAACGCCGTCGTCGCGGACGGAGATGAGGGCGTAGCCCGGAGCGATGGCGTACTCGTAGTGGCAGATGAAGGGCCGTTCGGCCTCGAGGAACTCGCGGCGCTTCTGCTTGGTGTTGGCCGGCCCGGGCGCTTTGATTTCGGGGTCGATCTCGACGATGTCGCCGCCGTAGTTTTCCAGGCCGCTGCGCCGCCTGGCGGGCTTGGCGGGCAGCGACGGCAGGACGCTGCACGTGGCCACCTGCACGAACGAGCCCCGGTCGGTCCGGCGAACGACGATGCCGAAGTCATGCAAGTGGGCGGACAGCACGATGGCCCGATGCTCCCCGAGCAGGTTCAGCAGGCGCGTGCGCTCCTTGGCCTTGGACGGCTGGGCGTACAGGCACCAGGTGGAGCGCGGGCTGTATGGGACGAGGGGGTAGTGGATGAAGAGGATGAGGTGCTTCTCGCGGCGGCCGGTGAGGATCTGCTCGAGCCAGTCGAGGCTCTCGTTCGAGAACCCGTCAAAGTGCACCAGCAGCGTGTTGCCCCGGCTGTGGGCGTAGCAGGCGTGGGGCCGCTGCAGGGCGAACGTCCGGGGACGGGCGCCGGCGGCGTCATCGCCGATGCGGCGCCCGTACAGCGCGCCCAACTCGCCCGCTATGAACGGGCGCAGCCGGGCGTCGAACGACTCCGGGGCCCCGGGGCCTGCGCGGTCGTGATTGCCCTTGGTGAGCAGGAAGGGCACCCCGAGCCGGGCGTTCCGAACGAACGCCACCGCGTCGGCATGGTGTTGGCGCGCCAGTTCCGGCGTGCCGGCCAGGCCTTCCGTGAGGTCGCCGAGCTGGGAGACGAACCGGATCCGGCTGTTGCTTTCGATCTGGCGGCGGAGCTGGCCGAACAGCAGGGGTGTCGTTTCCTTCGTGATGCGGCAATACGCCCGGCATTCCGGAATGACCTCCGGCTTCTCCCGCGTCAGCCAGGCCATGTCATGATGGGCGATCTGGTCAAGATGCGTGTCGCCCAGCAGCAGGAAATCGAAGTCCTCGTCGCCGGCGGCGGCGCATCCCGGAACCATCGCGGCCCCGGCGGCGATCGCGATCCCGGCGGCCGCCCGGGCCACGACGGCGATGACGTGGCGGCGCGTCGTCTGCTTCAACACAGCACAACGGGGATGGAGCATTCCTTTCCGTTCCTTTGTTCTCGCCCCGGGCTTTCCGCCTCCCCTGGCGGGCGGGGGAGGACGGCCCGGGATGCCTTCGACGTTTCGGACGGGCTTCCCGCTGACGCCCGGCCGGTGCGCGTGCGGCGGCGAATCTCCGCGCCGCCCGTCCCCGTCCCGCCGTCCTGCTCAGAAGCGGAGCTGGATCCCCTGCAGGGCCTTGGCCATCTTGCGAAGCTCCGCACGATACCACCGGATATAGATCCCAACGGCGATTGTGGCAACCAGCAGGAAGATCACCGCCGCCAGCAGGCAGCCGTGGCGAGGAGTCTCGCTGACGGGTACGATGACCTTCACCCTTGGCTTGTCGGAGGACATGTTGAAACCATCAGGACGCCGTCAGCGTGTTCTCTTCGCCTGCAGCCATCGGCCGCCCCTGCCCACAGGGCCGC
>DASRZG010000315.1:0-5109 GCA_035686585.1 Phycisphaerae bacterium | reverse complement strand
CGCTGATCACCGAGGTCAGCCTCCCGGACCCGACCGAATCGGTAAGAGGACGTGTCTGAGGGAGCAGCTCGCGCCGCAACGTCCCGTTCACCCGCACTCCCCCATCCATAGCGAACCCCGGGTGCGTACAGGGATCCCGCTTGCGGTTTAGTGTTCGCGAAACCGCAAGCGGCGCCCCCTCCGCTCCCGACGCGGTCAGTGCTGCGCCGGAAACGGAAAATCGAGACTCATCCACCACCGCAAGAGCACTTGACAGATGAGATTGGCGTACAGGCCCGCCGCCAGGTCGTCGAGGAGGACGCCCCACCCGTCCGGCAGCTTCTCCAGTTGCCGGCTCGGGGGAGGCTTGATGATGTCGAGAATGCGGAAGACGACAAAGCCCACCCCGGCCGTGGTCACCGCACCGCTCAGCCCCACGCCCAGCGGCAGCAGCGTGTACGTCACCGCCTGCCCCGCCCATTCGTCGATGGTCACCTGCGGCGGGTCCTTCCTGCCGAAGGCCTTCTCGGCGAACGGCCCGAGGGCAACGCAGATGATCGACGCCGCCAGGGCGATCACCACCATCGACCCGCTCACGCAATCCGCCCGGTACCCCGACCCCCACGCGATCAGGACGAACAGCACCGCCACCGCCGCCGACCCCCACGAGCCCGGTGCGATCGGCAGGTAGCCGGTGCCCAGGCCGGTGACGAGGAGTTTCCTAATCAAGGCAGGACCCCCGTTGATTGACGATTGACGAATGACGATTGGCGATTGAGAACCGGGCTGTCGCCATGTCGATGGCCCCGCCCGCCGTCGTCGGGATTCTTCTCAATCGACAATCGACAATCGTCAATCGACAATCCATCAGTCCGTCTCCATCAGCAGCTTCCGCGCCTTGCTGACGTAGGCGAAGCCGCTCAGGACGGTCACGATCACGCTGATCCAGACGCACAGCAGTTTGACCACCACCGCCCAGCGGGGCTGGGTGACGTGGCTGACGCCGATCAGCAGGGTGCAGATGGCGATGGACTGGGTGAGCATCTTGGCCTTGCCCCAGACGGTGGCGGGGAACTCCCTGCCCTGGGACTCGCTGTAGCCCCGCACGGCCGAGACGATCATCTCCCGCGCCAGCACGACCACGACCATCCACGCCTGGACGCAACTGGCCATTCCGCCGGTCAGCCAGGTCGGCAGCGACCGCTCCCACTCGCTGTGGAAGCCCTCCACCAGCACGAAGTTGCTGCCGGTGAGCATGGCAAACGCCCCCACCACCAGCACCTTGTCCACAAACGGGTCCACGATCCGCCCGAACGCGCTGGTCAGGTTCCACTTCCGCGCCAGGTACCCGTCCAGTATGTCGGTGATCCCCGCCACGATGTACAGCCCGAAGGCGATGTCCAGCAGCAGCGGACCCGCCCCGCGCGCGCCGCCCGCCGTCGGAACCGGATACGACCCCAACAGCGCGAAGAACACCCCCGCCAGCACCAGCCGGGCCATCGTCAGTTGGTTGGGGAGTTTCCAGTTCATTTCAATTTCGGATTGCGGATTGCGGATTTCTGATTTGAAAGCAACCGGCGTCGCCCGTCAACCGCGAAACGGCTCGACCACAAGGTCGTAATCGACCGAATCCACGACCTTGCAGGAGACAATTGCCCCGGGTTCGGCGGGTTCGGTGAAGAGGCAGAGGCTGTCCACGTCGGGGGCCTGGCCGGGGTGCCGGCCGACGGTCCGGCCTTGGGGGTCGAGGCCGTCGACGAGGACGTCCACGGTCGAACCGACCCGGGCGGCGTTGGCGGCGAAGGCGATCTCCTGCTGGATCCGCATCAGCCGGTCGCGGCGCTTCCGGCGGGTGCGGTCGGGGACCTGGGCGGACAGGCGAGCGGCGCGGGTGCCCTCCTCCTGCCAGTACGGGAAGACGCCCACCGCGTCGAACCGCTCCCGCTCGACGAACGCGCACAACTCCCGGAACTCCTCCCTGCCCTCGCCGGGGAAGCCCACGATGAACGTGGTCCGCAGGGCGATCCCTTCCACCCGCTCCCGCAGCGCGGCCAGGACCTGCTGCACCCGGAGGCAGTCGTACCCCCGGCCCATGGCGGCGAGCACCTTGTCGGCGATGTGCTGGACGGGCATGTCCAGGTACGGGACCACGCGGGGGCATTCGGCCAGCGCGTCGATGACGGCGCCGGTCAGGGTCCTGGGGTGGGCGTACAGCAGGCGTATCCAGCGCACGCCCTCGACGGCGTCGAGGCCGCGGAGCAGGTCGGGCAGGTTCGCCCCGTCGGTTCGGTCGGCGCCGTAGGCGGTGGTGTCCTGGGCGATCAGGTTCAGTTCCACCGCCCCGTCGGCGGCCAGCTCGGCGGCTTCGTCCAGCAGCATGCCCATCGGCTTGGACCGCAGCGGGCCCCGGATGGCGGGGATCGTGCAGTAGCTGCACCCGGAGCTGCACCCCTCCGCCAGGCGGAGGTAGGCGGTGTGCCGCGGCGTCAGGCGGAACCGGCCCCGGTCGTCGAGGCAGCCGGCCGAGGCGCGATCGACCCGGACCACCCGCCCGGCCCCCGTGACGGCCTGGACGATGTCATCGCGGTTGTGCACCCCCACCACGGCGTCGATCTCGGGCACCGCCTCCAGCAACTCCGCCCCCTGGCGCTGGGGCAGACACCCCGCCACCACCACCCGGCGGACGGCCCCGGCCCGCTTGGCCTCGGCCGCCTCTCGGATCGCCTCCATCGACTCCTCGACGGCGGGGGCGATGAACGAGCAGGTGTTGATCAGGATGACGTCCGCCTCGCCCGGCGGCGCCCCCACCACACAGCCCGCCTCGGCCAGCTCGGCCAGCATCTTCTCACAGTCCACCAGCGCCTTGGGACAGCCCAGGGACACCACGGCGACTCGGAATGGCTTCGACGTACTCATTGTGCGGATCGTAGCACAGGCCGGGAAGCGCCGTGCTGCTTCTTCTATCTGTTCCCTCGTGCCTCGTGCCTGCGCACAGCGCGCCCTATACTATCGTCAGCATGAACGGCAAGTTCAGGTCATTGCGGATCGGAGACGTCGAGATCCCCCGGCCCTGGGTGCTGGCGAGCCTGGCGGGATACACCGACCTGCCGTACCGGCTCATCTGCCGCAAGCTCGGGGCGCCTTTCTGCGCGACGGAGATGATGCTCGACCGGCAATTGCTTGTGCCGGGCAGGCTTCGAAGCCGCTTCCTGCACCTGGACGACGCCGACCACCCGCTGGCGGGGCAGATCATCGGCAACGATCCGCAGGTGATGGCGGCCGCGGCCGCCGAACTGTGCAAGACGGGGTTCGAGGTGGTGGACCTGAACTTCGCCTGCCCGGTCCGCAAGGTTCTCCGCCGCTGCCGGGGCGGGCACCTGATGCGGGAACCCGCCCTGGCCGTTCGGGTCATCGCCGCGGTGACGGCGGCGTCCGAGCGGCCCGTGACGGTCAAGCTGCGCAAGGGCTTCGACGACGCCGATACGGACTCGTTCTGGCGGATCGCCGAGGCCGCGTTCGACGCGGGCTGTGCCGCCCTGTGCGTGCACGCCCGCACGGCCGAGCAGCGCTACAGCGGCGCCGCCGACTGGGAGTTCCTGGCACGGGTCAAGCAACGCTTCGCCGATAGGACCATCATCGGCTCGGGCGACGTGGCCGGGGCCGAACGGGCGAAGGAGATGATCGAGCAGACGGGCGTTGACGGGGTGTCCATCGCCCGGGCCGCCATCGGAAACCCGTGGGTGTTCGGGCAGTTGGACGATTGCTTCGCCGGCCGGCCGGTCCGGACGCCCCCGCTGCCGGAGCAGCGGGCGGTGATGGAGGAGCATTTCGCCCGGACGGTGGCCCTTTACGGCCCGCGGCGCGGGCCCAAGCGGATGCGGAAGTTCGGCATCAAGTACGCCCGGCTGCACCCGGAGCCCAGGAAGGTCCGCAACGCCTTCGTGCGGATCAAGACCCCGGCCGAATGGCAGGCCGTGCTGGATGAGTTCTACGGGGGTTGACGATGCGCCCGGCCCGCGCCGGTGCAAAAGGGCTTTGAAATCGTCAATGGGTCGTTGAGAATGGAAGACGCGTCCCGAAGGGACGAAGCATGCGGGGAGGGCCCGCGGCGTTCAGGGAGACAATCATGAGCCGATTTCAGCGAGTGGCAGGGATCGTGGCGGCGGTAATCCTGGCCGGCGGCGTGGCGGCGGCATGGGCCGGGGAAACCGAGACGGTGTACATGGCCATGTTCATGGACGGCAAGAAGGTCGGGTACGCCAGGAACACCCGGGCCGTCAGCGATGGGAAGGTCACGACCACCCAGGAGCTGTTCATGAACATCAGCCGGGGGGACATGCCGCTGAGCATCCACACGACCGACTCGTCGGTGGAGACCCCCGACGGCAAGCCCATCTCCTTCAAGAGCGTCCAGGACCTGGGCATCATGGCGCAGACGATCGAAGGCGTCGTCGGCGCCGACGGCACCGTGACCCTGAAGGGCGACGATGTCGGGGGGGGCCAGCCGAGAACGATGACCTGGCCGAAGGACGCGCTGCTGTTCGAGGGCCTCCACCTGCTGGAGGTCAAAAAGGGCCTGGCCAAGGGCACCAAGTACACGGCCAGCCTCTTCTCGCCCGGGGCGATGCGGGCGCTGGACGTGACGGTCACGGTCGGCGATACGGTCGAGACCGACCTGCTGGGGCGCGTGGTCAAGCTGACCGAGGTCCGGGCCGTCACGGCCGGACCGATGGGGCAGATCGACATGCTCGGCTACGTGGACAAGGACCACGTCGAGCAGAAGATCGTCACCAGCCTGATGGGGATGAAGGTGGAGATGATCGCCTGTTCCAAGCAGTTCGCCACCAGCCCCAACGACACGCTGGATTTCCTCGACAAGACCCTGGTGTCCTGCCCGATCTCGCTGGCGGACATCGTCACGAACCAGTCCGTCACCTATCACCTGGCCAGCCGGGACGGCAAGCCGCTCCGCCTGCCGAGCACCGACAACCAGACGGCGAGGGTGGTCGGGGACAAGACGGTGGTCACCGTCGCCCCGGTCCAGCCGGCCGCGGGCGTGGCGATACCTTACAAGGGCCGGGACGCCAAGGCCCTGGCGGCGCTGAAGCCGACGCGTTTCCTCCAGAGCGA
>DASRZG010000314.1:0-5432 GCA_035686585.1 Phycisphaerae bacterium | reverse complement strand
CTGGCTGTGATGTATGCCCAGCTTGCCAAGAGGGCGCAGGCGCCTGAGCAGAAGGCGATGTGGGAGCAAAAGTTCCACGACATGCAGCGGGTGTTGGGCCGGCTCAAGGGGAGGTCCGCGGAGATCAGGCGCCAGTGGCAGTGAGGCCCCCGCCGCTGCTCTTCTCGGCGGCCGCCTCGACCTATTCTTCAAGCAGCCACAGCACCGACGTGACCGAGCGGGGGTTGTAGCGCGATCCGAGGTCTCTTCCATCCGTGCTGCGGACCTGGTCGGTGAAGGCCCAGTCGGCGCAGCCCACCTGCTGCCATTGGGCGTGGACGGAATCCCATTTCGCCTCCCTGGCCCCGAAACGCAGCTTCAGCACGTGGCGGACCACGAACTGGCATAGCGCGATCTTGCACGGCCACGTGTTCGTGCTCGTGGACGAGATCTTCCACCCGCCGCTCCGGGCGTCGATGCAGACGCCCGGTTGCAGGACCGTTCGCATATGCGCCTTGAGCGCCTTGATGAGCGGACCGAAGCGCCCCGTCGGTGACACCGCGTCCAGGTCACCCAGCAGGTACGGAAAGACCAGCCCCTCCACGGCCGGGATGATCCGCGAGTCCACGTTCTCGCCGAACACCGCCGGGATGAACTTCTCCCTGCGATCGAACTGTCCGCTGATCGTCCGGGCCGAGAGCTTCGCCATGGCGGCGGCGGACTTCGCCGGCCGCTTGTCGTCCAGCGCGGTGAAGACCTTCTCCAGCGCCACGTAGGCCGCCCAGGTCTTGACCGCGAGGTACAGGTTGTTGCGGGCCTGCCCGAGGCTGGCGTCCAGCGAGTCATAGGTGGTGATCTCCTGGCCGGTCCGCCCGCAGCTCATCGAGTCGTAGCCCATCACGCCGTTTCGCTTCTCGGCCGCGTGGTGGTCGCGGTTCCGCAGCGACTCGAAGGTCTCCCGGAAGGTCCCCTGCCGCGCGGCCAGCCATTCGCGGTCGTCCTGCGTCACCGCGTACAGCGCGGCCGTCAGCACCCAGTTGACGAGCTGCTCGTGCGTCATGAAGCTGAACCCGCCGGTCCGCTGCGGGATCTCGTAGCTCGACCGTTGCGGGGGTGCGAACTGGTTGCAGACGCCCATGTCGTGCGTGAAGGAGATCCCCCCGGGATGGCTCTTCCGCCCGTGCCGCAGGTCCTGCGTCTCGTCGTGGTACGCGTAGCGATCGACCAGCAGGTCCAGCACGTTCCGCACCGCCCACGGGAAAAACCGAAGCTCGAAGTGCACGTGATCCACCGTCAGGTCGAAGGTGTTGATCATCTGGTACTCGCCCTCGTTGACGACCCACAGGGGCTTCCCGGCCGCCATCAGCAATTGCGAGCAGCAGAGGTAGCCGCGGGTAGCATGGGCGAGCAGGAACTGCCGGGAGGCGTTGAGCCCGCCGGTGCGAAGCTCGCGATCGCGCTTTGCCGCGAGCGCCTTGAGTTCGTCGGCGTGGGCGAGCGCCGTCTGAAGCACGTCCTCGAGGCTGGAATAGAAGCGGTTGTAGTAGTACTGCGCGGCGATCCCGCTGGTGATCGTCCCGTCACGGAAGAACCCCAGCGCCAGCGTGAAGGTCGCCTTCTTCCTCGCCCCCACGTGCAGCAGCAGCCCCCCCTGCTTGGACAGGCCGTGCACCTCGGGCTTGCCCGACCGCATCATCTCGTCGATGAACCACGGCTGGACCTCCTGGACGCGGCCGCCGTCGGGCAGCGCCGCCAGGCCGAACCGCGTTTCTCCCGCGGCCCCGAGGATGCGCCCGCCCGTCGTCTGCGACAGCCGCCGTACCCCCGTCCCGTCCTTGGTCGCCAGCCCGAAGAAGACCCACGCGGGCTTGCCGGAGCGGGAGTTGTCCAACTCGATCTCGGCGAGGATGGCGGGTAGGACCGCCAGCCGGGTTTGCTCCGCCTCAGCGGCGTCGGGGTCGGCAACCTCCCCGAACGGCGTGAAGATGCGAAACGTCAGGTCGCCCGCCTGCCACGTGTCGGTGGCCCACGCCAGGTCCCGCCGGATCTCCGCCTCGCAGAACACGTGCCAGTCCTTGTAGAAGGCGTCTTTGGTGGGGTCGGGGATTTCCTCGGCCATTGCGAAGACCTCCAACGATTCGGCGTGGCCTTCGAAGAACGGCATCGCGCGCGGGTCCTCGCCCCTGCGGCCGTAGGCCAGGAAGATGTCCTGATCGGCAGGGCGGCCCAGGTCCAACCCGAACCCGCCGCCCTTGCCGATCCGCCCCAGCGTGAAGCTCGCATTCGCCCCGAACGGGCTGTGCTGCGTGTAGAAGTCGATCGAGTGCTCAATCGTCGAGGAAAGCCTTTGGGTCGCCATGTCACTCCCTCTGGTTGCAGCAGAGACGCCGGCTGCCCGGCGCCGCTCGCGGCTTCGCCAATCCACTCAGTCGTCTAGCACGTACGTGGCGTCGCTGAAGACGGAAACGTCCCCGCGGCGCCCGAGCCCGCCGGCGAGGTAGAGCCGCCCGCCGACGTCCGCCGCCGCGCCCCAACCCAGCGGAACGGGCAGGTCGGGACCGGTGGTCCATCGCCGCCCCTTCGGCGAGTACCGCAGCACGGCTCGCGGGCGCCCCCTTCCACCGCCGCCCATAACCCAGACCTCGCCCTTGTGCGCCGCCGTCAGCGCCGCCGAGGGCCCGACGCCGCCCGGAACCTTCGGCAGGTCGCTCCGCCACTTGCCAGCGGCGGGGTCGAAGGCGATCAGCCCGGCCCTGGGCACCGCGACGTAGATCACCCCGTCGAGTTGGCAGCCGCTGGCCTGGCGAATTCTCATCGGGGCCTTGGGCTCCTGTCGCCAGGACTTCTCGCCCGCACCGATGCTGACCACCGAGTCCACCGGCCGGTCATTCCTGTCGGCCCCCCCGATGAGGTAGATCCTGCCGGCCGCGGCGACGGCGACCATCTCCATCCGCGGCTGCTCGAGCTTCGGCCCCGCCCGCCACGAGCCCGTGGCCGGGTCGTAGATCTGCACGAGGTCCACGGCCCGGCGGGCGCCCTTGTCGTCCCGCCCGCCGCCGATGACCCAGATTCTCTTCTCGAACGCCGCCACGCCGCAGTAGCACAAGGCATCGGCCATCGGGGCCGTGACCGACCAGCGATCCGCGGCCGGGCCGTAGACGAACATGTGCCGGAAGTTGGTGTACTTCGGGGGGAACCCGTGGTCGGCCATGCCCCCGGGCGCGTAGAGCTTGCCGTCGAGGACGGCCGCGAAGATGTCGTGGTTGCCATAGGGCATGCGGGCCAGGGGCCTCCACGCCGGCCGCCGGGCGTCGGCGGGCGGCGGGCAATAGTGCACCCCCCCGCCGGCGACGGCCCAGATGGCGCCTTCGCGGTCGGTGTGGACGGCCCGGACGGGCTTGGCGGGCAGCCCGGCGGCGTCGAGCCGGCGGGCCACCGGCCGCGTCTCGCGGCTCCGCCGGCCCCGCGCCAGGAACTCCACCTCGTAGATCCCGCCGGCGGCTGTACTCGCCAGCAGCATGTCGCCCGCCCCCGCACCGAGTGCGGTGACGGCGGCACCCAGGGTCCCCTTCGGCCGGAAGTCCGCCCAGCGGGTGCGGCCCCGGCGGCTGCTGAGTCGCATCAGGCCGCCCTCGCCCGCGACCCACACCAAGCCCATCCCGTCGGTCTTCAGGTCCGCCCAAGGTCCGGAGGGCGGCTTTGCGCTGCCCTCCAGGGTCGTCCAGCGGCCGGGCGCGGACGCCGGCAGTCCGGCCACCTGCCCCTTGCCGACCAGCGTCCAGTGGTTGCCGCAGTGATCGGTTGCCCATGGGGCGGGCCGCGGCCCCGCCAGGTCCCAGGCCGGAGCGTCCTGGAACGTCCCATTGGCCGCCAGCATCTTCGGGCAGCCTTCCACCCAGACTTCTCCCAGCCGTCCGGCGTAGATCCGCCTGGCCCCGCCGGGCCGGCCGCCGAACTCCGCCGTGCGGTCCTTGCGCGATTCCTCGCCCCGCCTGGGATCCAGCGACCAGACCTTATCGCCGAGGGTGTACCAGACCGTCCCGTCGGCAGCGACGGCCGCCCCACCGACGTTCCCGACCGCGACGGTCTTCCATGCCCCCTTTCCGCCGGCACCCGCTTTGGCCGCGGCGGCGTCCCAAAACATCAGACGCCCGCCCTGCCCGCCAACGGCGAAGTACACTCGCCCGGCGCGACCCTCGGTGATGGTCACCGGCCGGTCGCCCAGGTCCTCGCCCGGCAGGGCAGCGAAAGTCCGCGAGGCGCGCGGGCCGGTCGGATCTTCGGCGGCGGGGCAAGGCAAGGCCGCCGCCAAGAGGGCCAGGCCCAACGGCGAGCACAGCGACAGGCGCATGAGTTTCGTCCTTACTTCCATGTCGTGCAGTTCCGCCGGTCACGGCGACCGGAAGGCGTCACTGGCGGCCGGGAGTCTGCCATCTCGCCGCCGCGGGGTCAATACCGCTTGGCTTCCCGGCCGACAGGGAGGCGCTCAACCGACGCACAGCAGGCCGCGGGATGCGGCATAGTCGCGCAGCTCGCGGATCTCCGCGGCGGCCGGGCAGTCGAGAAGCTCCGGGAACTCCGCGGCGCGGTGGGCGGGGCGGTACTGGCCCATGACGTTGATCCCGGTTCCGGGAGCGGCGGCCGCCACGATGTCGATCACTTCGCGCGAGCGGGCGAGGTCGTGCGGCATCACCAGGTGGCGGACCAGAACGCCGCGCTCGGCCACGCCGCTGTCCGCGATCCGCAGCGCACCCACCTGCCGGTACATCTCGGCCAGCGCCGCCGTCGCGACGGCGGGATAGTCCGGCGCGTCCGAATACTTCTTGCCCGCGACCGGGTCGGCGTACTTGAAGTCCGGCATGTAGATCTCCACGAGCCCTTCCAGCAGCCGCAGCATTTCCACGGATTCGTATCCCCCGCAGTTGTAGACGATCGGGACAGTCAGGCCCGACCCGCGAGCGAGGTGAACCGCCTCGGCAACGGCGTGGGCCACGTGGGTCGGCGTGACGAAGTTCACGTTGACGCAGCCCTGCCGCTGCAGCGCCAGGCCCAGAGAGGCGACCTGCCCCGGCGGGACTTCCTGCCCGTCTGTGGCCTGCGAGATGTCGCAGTTCTGGCAGAAGACGCAGTGCAGGTTGCAGCCGGAAAAGAAGATCGTCCCGCTGCCGCCTCGCCCGACCAGGACCGGCTCTTCCCCGAAGTGCGGCCCGGCGGAGGCGAGGACGGCCTTGGCGCCGATCCGGCAGGCGCCGATCTGCCCCGCCGTGCGGTCCAGGCCGCACTGCCGCGGGCACAGCGTGCACGCGCGAATCTTCTCTCGCAGGCGCAGAATGTTCTCAGGCAGTTGCGGCAGCACGATGCGATTATAGCGGTTGTTCCCACGATACTCACTCCGCGCCGGCGCGCGGCTGGAAAGGCCTTTGTCGAGATCTCAGGGCGGCCGCACGTGACGC
>DASRZG010000313.1:0-20764 GCA_035686585.1 Phycisphaerae bacterium | reverse complement strand
TGGTGAAGGTGGACACGCGGACGGGCGAGTACCTCAGTCGGGCGTAAGTGGCACAGGTTTTCAACCTGTGTTCTTCAACCTGTGTTCTTCAACCTGTGTTTTCCGCACAGGTTACAAACCTGTGCCACCAACTACCCCTTCCGTCCGTAGACGACAGGAGGGGCGACGTCGGGGATGGGGAGATCGTATTTTCTTCCCGCGCGGTTTTTGCGGAACTCCTCTTTCGCCTTCCGCCGCAGGGGGGCGTTGATCGCCAGCTCGACCGCCGTCATCGCCATCACCTCGGCCGCGACGAACATCCCTTTCCGGGCCGCGGGAAGGCGGCAGGCCCGGGCGTAGCTGCGGTGGTGCCCGGTGACGCCGTCGGGGACGCACGCCACCGAGATCCGCCCCAGCGGGGCGAACCAGGAGACGTTGTCCTCGTCGCTGCTGGCCCGGCCGGCTTCCTGCTGAGGCTCCTTCACGCCGGAGCGATAGCCCTCCCCGCCGAAGAGCTTCCTGGCCTGTCGGTTCTCCGCGTCGGTGAACTTCGGCCCGCCGTGGCGGCGGAGCAGCTCGTCCATCAGGCCGGCGATGGCGTCGTTGGGAATCCGCTCGGTGATGGAGGTCTCCACGACCATCCGCCACCTCGTCTCGGTGGCCGTGGCCGCCCCGCGGGCGCACAGGCACACCCGCCGGCGGATGTCGTCCACCTGCTTGCGGTCGCAGCCGCGGAGGTAGTACCAGATCTCCGCCCGGTCCGGCACCACGTTGGGCGCCGCCCCGCCGTCGGAGATCACCGAGTGGATGCGGGCGTTCTCCTTCACGTGCTCGCGGAGGAAGTTGACGGCCACGTCGGTCAGCAGGGCCGCGTCCAGGGCGCTTCGGCCCTCGTGGGGGGCGCCGGCCGCGTGGGCGGTCTTGCCGCGGAACCGGAACCGCAGCGAGTCCATCGCCGCCCCGCCCTTGCCCCCGACCAGCGTCGATCCGCCCGGGTGCCATGCGACCACCGCGTCCAGGCCCCGAAACGCCCCCTGGGCGGCCATGAAGACCTTGCCGTGCAGCGCCTCCTCGGCCGGGCATCCGAAGACGATCACCCTGCCGGGCTTGCCCAGCGCCTCCAACACCTCGGCGGCGGCGATCCCCGCCACAGCCGCCCCCACCCCCAGCAGGTTGTGCCCGCACCCGTGGCCCCATTGGCCGGGCTTCTCGCCGCAGTCGGGCAGGGCGTCGTACTCGGCCAGCACGCCGATCGCGGGCGTGCCCGCGCCCCGGACGGCCTTGAAGGCGGTGGGCATCTTGCGGTACGGGCGCGTCACCCTGAAGCCGTGCGCCGCCAGCAGCGCCGCCAGGCGGTCGGCCGATTCGAACTCCCGCAGCGGCGGCTCGGCCAACTCGCCGATCTCGTCCGCCAGGCGGGCGGCGTCGTCGCGGAGGCGGTGGATCACCGAACGAACCCGCCGCACCTGCGACCACGATCTGGGTCTGGTGTTCGCTTTGGACATGACGAGCGGATCGTACCGCATTGGGACGCACCCGGAAAGCCCACGGATAGCAATCCGTGGGCTTTAGGGGTACACTTCCCCCTCGTCCGTTTGGATCCAAGGGAGCATTGATGTCAACCGACCGCCCCAACATCGTCTTCATCAACGTCGATCAGATGCGGTACGACTGCCTGTCGATCGCGGGGCATCCGGTGGTCGAAACGCCCAACCTGGACTACGTCGCCCACCGGGGCGTGCGGTTCACCAACGCCTTCACCGGCGTGATGAGCTGCATCGGGGCGCGGGCCGCCATCCACACGGGCATGCACCAGCGCAACCACGGCCGCGTGGGCTACCGCGACGGCCTGCCGTGGACGTACCCGGTGACCATGGCGGGGGAATTGACGAAGGCGGGCTACCAGAGTCAGGCGGTGGGCAAGATGCACGTGCACCCGCAGCGGTGGCCGGCGGGCTTTGAGAACGTGATTCTCCACGACGGCTTCCTGCACTATTACGGCAAGGACCGCAGCGACGATTACGAGGGGTGGCTGAAGCGCCAGGTGGGCGAGCAGGAGGTGACCTTCTACGATCACGGCCTGGCGGCCAATTCCTGGGTGGCCCGGCCTTGGCATCTGCCCGAGCACATGCACCCGACCAACTGGGTGGTCACCGAAAGCGGCAAGTTCCTCGCCCGGCGGGACGAGAGCCGCCCGTTCTTCCTGTTCATGTCGTTCGTCCGCCCCCACGCCCCGCTGGACCCGCCGCAGGTGTACTGGGACCAGTACATCGGCCAGGACATCCCCGCCCCGCCGGTGGGCGAGTGGGCCGAGGCGATGGAGATGCCCGGGGCGCGCTGGGACCCCAACACCGGCCGGGGGCGGCTCGACCCGCGGGCCCAGCACCGCGCGCAGGCAGCCTACTACGCCCTGATCACGCATATCGACCACCAGATCGGCCGGTTCGTCGAGGCGCTCAGCGACTACGGGCAGCGGGACAACACGGTGATCCTCTTCGCCGCCGATCACGGCGAGATGCTGGGCGACCACCACCTGTTCCGCAAGGGCACGGGCTACTCCGGCTCGGCGCAGGTGCCGTTTGTGATGTCGATGCCCGGCGGCCTGGGCGGCGCCGAGGGCAGGACGATCGACGAGGTGGTCGAGCTGCGGGACATCATGCCGACCTTCCTGGACATCGCCGGCGCGCCCGTCCCGGAGACCGTCGACGGCCGGAGCCTGATGCCCCTGGTGCGGGACGAGAAGCCCGCGTGGCGGCAGTACGTCGCCGGCGAGCACACCGGCGGGCGGTGGTCGAATCACTACATCACCGACGGCCGGCACAAGTACATCTGGTACAGCCAGACGGGCCTGGAGCAGTTGTTCGACATCGCCAACGACCGGCAGGAGTTGCACGACCTGGCGGACCGGCCCGAGCACGCCGGCGAGCTGAAGCGCCTCCGCGCCGCCCTGGCGGCCGAGCTGGCCGGGCGCGAGGAAGGCTACAGCGACGGCCAGACGCTGACCGTCGGCTGCGAGGCGCGGCCGGTGCTGTCGCACCTGTTGGAGTAGTCGAGTCGAACGGTGGCGTCCCACAGGCACCGTACCAGGCGGGAGAGGCCGGCAACGCTTGCGGATTCGCGAAACCGCAAGCGGTGAAGTGACACAGGAGTCGCAATGACATCACAGGAGCGCGTCTTCCGAACGCTGGAGTTCCGCTCTCCCGACCGCGCGCCGCGGGACCTGTGGGCCCTGCCCTGGGTCGGCCAGCACGCCCGCGCCGCCCACGACGCCCTGCTGGCGCGGTACCCGTCCGACTTCGGCGGCGCGGCCGGGCTGGCCCCCGGCGAACGCGCCCGCGGAGAAGCCTTTCGCCAGGGCCGGTATGTCGACGACTGGGGCTGCGTGTTCGAGGCCGCCGAGGACGGCGTGGTCGGGGAGGTCAAGGCCCCCCCGCTGGCGGACTGGTCGGCCCTGGATTCCTTCCGCCCGCCGCGTGAGATGATCGACCGCGCCGACTGGGACGCCGTCAACCGCGCCTGCGCCGCCAACGCCGCCGGCCCACGGAAGTTCATGCGACTGGGCACCTCCCTCCGCCCCTTCGAGCGGATGCAGTTCCTCCGCGGCTCGGAGAACCTGTACCTGGACATCGGCTACGAATCGGCCGAGCTGATGAGGCTGCGGGAGATGGTCCACGAGTTCTTCCTGGAAGAGCTCGCCCTGTCCGTCAAGACGGACGTGGACGGCATCAGCTTCATGGACGACTGGGGCAGCCAGACGGCCCTGCTGATCTCCCCGGCCCAGTGGCGGCGGCTGTTCAAGCCGCTGTACCGCGAGTACTGCGACATGGCCCACGCGGCCGGCAAAAAGGTGTTCTTCCACAGCGACGGGCACATCTTCGACGTGTACGAGGACTTGATCGAGCTCGGCGTGGACGCGGTGAACAGCCAACTGTTCTGCATGGACATCGAGGAGATCGCCCGGCGGTTCCGGGGCCGGATCACCTTCTGGGGCGAGGTCTGCCGTCAGCGGATCCTGCCGTTCGGGACGGTCGCCGACGTGCGGGCGGCCGTGGGGCGCGTCCGCCGGGCGCTGGACGACGGGACCGGCGGGGTCATCGCCCAGTGCGAATGGGGCGTGAACAACCCGCCCGCCAACATCGCCGCCGTCTTCGAGGCATGGGAAGCCCCGCTGGAGGAGCTGCCCTGACCGGGTGCCATGGTTACACGCGTCGTCTGCGGGTAACCATGCGTGGACGTTTCCGGGTGCCATGGTTACACGCGTCGTCTGCGGGTAACCATGCATGGACGTTCCGCGCGGCGGCCCACGCATGGTCACACGAACGACGTGTGACCATGGCACCCGGGGTGGAAAGGTGTTATGTTCCGCGTCCGAGTTCTCGGGCGGACCAATCAAAAGGAGTCGAACGTGCTGGACATTGCGAAGCTGCGGGCCGGGAAGGCCGGGCGGTGCTCGTCGTGGGACACCACGGGGCGGAATCGGGACAGTTGGCGGATCCCCGCGGGCGAGTCGCGGGTGCTGGCGGACATCGCCGGGCCCGGGGTGATCACGCACATCTGGATGACGCAGCGGCACCACTACCGCCAGTGCCTGCTGAAGATCACCTGGGACGACGCGCCGACCCCCAGCGTGCTGGTGCCGCTGGGCGATTTCTTCGGCCTGGGACATTCGATCGTCAACTCCTACCAGTCGCTGCTGTTCACCGCCTCGACGAACCGCAACAACCAGTTCAACCAGGGCTGCGCCCTGAACTGCTACGCGCCCATGCCCTTCAAGAGCCGGGCGGTGGTGGAGCTGGTCAACGAGAGCGGCGAGGACCACGGGCAGTACTTCTACGTGGACTACGAGACGCTCCCGGAGGTGCGGGAGGACCTGGGCTACTTCCACGCCGAGTTCCGCCGGGCCAACCCCTTCGGCGGCTGGGCCCACGAGATCACCGTCAACACGCCCGAGGCCAACGTGGCCAACAAGGAGCGGATCGCCTGGGCCAACAACTACGTGATCCTGGCGACGAAGGGGCGCGGGCACTACATCGGCTGCAACCTGTCGGTGACGAACTTCCAGGGCACCTGGTGGGGCGAGGGGGACGACATGATCTGGGTGGACGGCTACAAGTGGCCGCCGGACCTGCACGGCACGGGCAGCGAGGACTACCTCAACCAGGCCTGGGGCATGCAGGACAACGCCTTCGGGCGCAACGGCTCGTCGATCTACGAGCGGAACACGGGCGGATACCAGACCAGCTACGTCCACCACGTGGAAAACCCCGTGCCGTTCACCAAGGAGATCAAGGTCACCATCGAGCACGGACACGGCAACCACCTGTGCAACGAGATGAGCTCGGTCGCCTACTGGTACGCCGCCGAGCCGACCCGCGTCGCCCGCCCTCCGTCGGTCGGGCGGCGCCTGCCCGTCGCCCGCGACCCGATCGGAAACCGCTGGGTATACGACAAGAAAAATCAGTGTCCGGGCGCCCCGGTAAAGGTCACCCCCGAGATGCGCGCAATGAAGAGACAGTGGAAGAAGAAACACTCATAACCATCATTCATACGGAACCTTAAAGCCCACGGATAGCCATCCGTGGGCTTTTGCTCCGCGCGGGGTGCATCGCCCGAAAGGTGTGTCCCCCCCCGCACTTTCGTGGTATAATCCGGGGGAATTCGAGACGTTCGCGCGAGTGCGAGGAGGGTCCGCGCAACGCCGCAAAGGAGGATGTCCATGTTGTTCGATCGCTTCGCACCCGCATGCCTCGTGGTGTCCATGGTCCTGTCCCTTCTCGCCCGTTCGGCGCCGGCCGTCACGTATTACCCGACGACATCGTCCCAGTTCAGCAGCGCCCTCAACAACGCCAAGCCCGGCGACAAGATCCTGCTGGCGTCAGGGACGTACTACGGCAGCTTCTACACGTCGGGCCTGACGGACCTGACCATCGGCAGCCTGAACCCGGCCAACCCCGCGATCATCGACGCCACCGGCCGCAACGAAGGCCTGCACCTGACCAATCCGACCAACGTCACCGTCCAGGACCTGATCGTCCGCAACGCCAACGACAACGGGATCAACATCGACGACGGCGGCAGCCTGACCGGCACGGCCACCGGGGTGACGCTGCGGAACGTGACCGTCACCGGGACGAGCTCCGCGGGTAACCACGACGGGATCAAGGTCTCCGGCCTGTACGGCTTCCACTTCGACCGCGTCCGCGTGGAGACCTGGGGCGGCAGCGCCATCGACATGGTCGGCTGCCACGACGGGCTGATCGAGAACTCCTACTTCGCCGACCCGAGCAACAACGGCAGCACGGGCGTGCGGAGCAAGGGCGGCACCAGCGACGTCGTCATCCGCGCTAACCGCCTGGTGGGCGCCAGCACCAGGGCGATCACCATCGGCGGCTCGACGGGGCTTCAGTACTTCCGCCCCCAGCCGCCTGGGACGGTCGAGGCGGACAACATCCTGGCCGAGGGGAACGTCGTCATCGGATCGGAGGCGTCGGTCGCCTACATCAACATCGACGGCGGCGCGGTCGTGCGGCGGAACTTCATCTACCGCCCGGAGAACTGGCTCATCCGCATCCTGAAGGAGAACACCAACCCCGGCTTCGTCGACACCGCCCGGGGCGAGTTCACCGACAACGTGGTCGTCTGGCAGCAGGGCGACATCGGCACCTTCGTCAACGTCGGGTCCAACACGGTCCCCGGCTCCTTCGTCTACACCCGCAACCGGTGGTACAACGAAACCAACCCCGGCAACTCCTACCCGTCGCTGCAGGCCGTGCAGACCAACAGCACCTACGGCGTGGACCCGGGCCTGGACGTCGATCAGATCGTGCCCTGGGCGTTCGGCTGGGGCCTGTGGCTGGTCAACGCCGTCGAGACGGGCAACAGCCTCGCCGTCGCCGACCCGCCCTCCCTGCGACTGGCGACGCCGGGGGACGGCGCCTCGCTGGACTTCGACCTGCCCTGCCCGCTGGTAGGCGATTGGACCTTCTCGATGGCGCCGGCCTCGCTGGAGATGGAGGCGTATTCCCAGGCCATCCTGATCGACCCGGCCGCCATTCCCGACTCGCTCAAGCTGATGGGCGATGCCAACGTGGACGGGCTCGTCGGCATCTCCGACCTGGTCGTGCTGGCCGACCACTACGGGCAGACGGGCGTGGGCTGGATGCAGGGCAACTTCAACGGCGACGACGTGGTCGGCATCGCCGACCTGTCCGCCTTGGCGGACCACTACGGCGCCGGCGGCGGGGGGACGGTTCCCGAACCGGGGACGGTGGTGTTCCTTCTCACCGGCGCGGTAGCGTTGTGGAGACGGAGGCGCTGAACGGGACCGTCGTAATGCGGACCGGGCGTCGAAAGCCCACGGATAGCTATCCGTGGGCTTTAGGGGGGATAAGTCCGTCCCGGAAGGTCCAGACCCAGGCGTCTTCGTTGGTGTGATCCCGGATGTAGTGGAACACGTTGACCTGGTGCGATCGGTCGGCGATGGGCAGGGCGTGGCATTTCTTCGCCCAGACTGTCCCGACGAGCCCCGATTTCCGCAGCACGAACGAGGCGTGTTTCTTGGCGCGCCCCACCGGTTTGCGGACCTGGTCGTCCCGGAATCGTGCCAGGACGTGGTAGTGCATGGAATCCACGGAGGCCACAAGCACTTCGATCTCGATTTCGGAGAGCTTCTCGATGATGGCTTCGACGGCGACCTTCCTTTGGCGATCATCCAGGTAGACCGGCGGGGACTTTGTACGCCACCGCGCCATCTCGTGGCGTTGCTCGTACTTCCCCGGCGGCGGGGGGTTCCTGTGATCGCCGTCCACGTGCTCCCGATGCCACCGCGCGCGCCACCCGCGCGGATCCCCCGGAAGCCATGTCCCGTACGTGCTCCCACTGACGTGATACCACCCGTTCCACGCCCTCACCGCCGATTCCCCAACATGCGAGCCCTTCCGATAAAGCCCACGGATAGCTATCCGTGGGCATTATTCCCTCCTCGCGAACCCGTCAGTCCTCTTCCTTGAGGACGAACAGCGTGTCGCGCCAGGCCGCGGCGTAGAGCGAGCCGGCGGGGCGGACGATGGTCAGGTCATACACGCTCCGGCCCCGGGTGCCGGCGACGGCGCCGCCGGCGGTCAGCTTTCCGGTGGCGGGGTCGCGGCGGCACCAGCCCATCGGGGCGTCCAGGCTGCCGTAATACACCGCCTTTCCGGCCGCGCCGAAGACCATGTTCAGACCCTTGCCGGCCGGGGGGACGTCGGAGGCGCACAGGAACGTCAGCTTGCCCGTCGCCTCCGCCCGGCGGAAGATGCCCACCACGTTGGGCCCTTGCCCGTAGGTCCACAGGTTCACGTACACGAACTTCCCGTCCGGGCTGATCGCCAGCGACGGCCAGCGGTAGCCCTCCTCCCCGCCGCCCTTGGGCGCCAGGACCGCCAGGTCGACCGATCCGGCGTAGGAGAGCTTCCCCCCCTCCTTCTTGTCCACGATGCCGATGGCGTGATCGGCCCCGCTGATCGTGTAGATGTGGCTGCCGTCCGGGCTGATCTGCATGACCGACGAGGCCATGGCCGAATACCCCAGGCCCTTGCCGGTGACCGTCTCGGCCTGAACGATCCTGCCGCCGGCGCCGATTCGGAATCGCGCCACGCCCGCGCCCTGGCGGGAGTTGGTCTTGAGGTAGAGGTTCTCCCCGGCCTTGCCCGCCTCCAGGGCGACGGCGGCGGGGCAATCCACCCGGCCGGCCTCGACGGGGGCGCCGGTCTTCTCGTCCAGGTCGAACCACCCCAGGCCCTTCGAGACCGTCCGCCCATATTGGCTGACGGAGGCGGCGGCGTACATCCGTCCGAAGGACGTCCCGTCGGGGCGCCCGCCGGCGAAGGCCAGCAGGTTGGTGTAGTCCTTCTCCTTCCACGACAGATCGCCGGCGTGGGAGAGCAGGCCCGTCTTGCGGTCGCGGCGGAACCACGTGATGGACGACCCGCCGGGGGAGGCCACGTACACGAACGGCCCGTGGGCGCGGACGCAGTTGGGGGCGCCCGACATCCGCGTGACGGCCCCCTCGCCGTTGCGGATCGTCTGGAGGAGGCTCAGCGCCTCGTCCCCGCGCGCCCGCCCCGCCGCCAACGCGGCCGCCCCCGCGGCCGCCAGAGCCAGCCAGCACATCCTGCCTGAGACGTTCATGATCCCGATCCTTTAGGTCAGTGGTGGCACAGGTTTCCAACCCCGGCGGGGTTACAAACCTGTGCCACTGTTCATCACCCGCCCGGCCCGCGGCGGCGGATTTCGCGGATGACGGCGGCGTTGTCCAGGTCGCCGTCGCCGGCGGCGATGGCGGCGTCCAGCACGGCCCGATGCACCGCCGACAGGGGCAATTCCTGCCCGGCCTCGGCCGCCAGGCGGCAGATCAGGTCCACGTCCTTGCGGTGCTGGGCGAGCCGGCCCGCCGCCGTGAAATCGCCCGCCAGCATCTTCGGGCCCTTCACGTCCATGATCCGCGAGTAGGCGAACGTCTGGCGGGCGACCTCGAAGAACGCGGCCGGGTCCAGCCCGATCCGCTCGGCGAAGACCAGCCCCTCCGCCAGCGCCAGGCGGTTCAGGCCCATGACCAGGTTCACCGCCAGCTTGGCCCGGGCGCCGCTGCCGGAGGGGCCCACGTGGATGGACCGTTCCGCCAGGCAGTCGAACACGTCGCGGCAGGCGTCGAAGACGCCCCGGTCCCCGCCGACCATGAACACGCCCTCGCGCCGGGCAATCGCGTCGCTGGAGCCGGAGATCGTCGCGTCGAGGTAGGCGACGCCGCGCGCGGCGCACGCGGCGGCGATCTCGACCGTCCGGTCCGGATCGCCCGTGGTGGTGTCGATGATCGCCTCCGGCAGCGGATCGGCCGACAGCACGCCGCCGGCCCCCGCCAACGCCTCGCGGACGATGTCGGAGCTCATCAGCGACAGCAGGACACAGCGCCTGCCCGACGCCGCGGCCGCCGGGCTTCGGGCCGCCGTCCCGCCCATCGACTCCAGGCGGCGGCACTTGTCCTCGACGATGTCATAGCCGACCAGGTCGTACCCGCCGGCCAGGAGGTTCCCCGCCATGGCCGTGCCCACCAGGCCGATGCCGACCAGACCCATCCGTCCGCAGGACGCCCCGTTGGGGCGCTTGTCCCGTTCACCGCCCACGAGCGCTGAGCCTACCGCGTCGGCGGGAGATGTCAATACGCGGGAGTTGGCGGACGGGAAGGGCTGCGAAGCCGCAAGCTTGTCCCACCGGGGCTTGTCCCACTGGGGCGTTGCCGGCCTGTACCGGCGGCTCCCTGCGTGCGGGGCGCGGCCGCGGGGATATGGCATACAATCGGGAGCGTCATTGGCCCGGGGCGCGGGCGAATTGTAGGCTTGCCCGTAGAGAGCGGCCCTGCAGTACGTGCGGGGCCTGCCGGCCGCCGCGGAGGTGGTCGAACGGGTGTTGGGAACAGGCATGCGCGGAGTTCAGCAGTCCCCCTGACCCTTCGAAGTCCCTCAGCCGGGCTGTCGCCGCCGGTGACAACAGCGGCGACGCCGTGGCGAGCCAACCCAGACACACAGGCGCCGGCCGGGCGAGCGGTGCCATCTACGATGCCGGCGGCGTGGGCGCCGTGACCTTCACGGCCGCGCTTCCGGCGCGACGCAAACGAGCGGGCCGCTCGGGGCGGAACACCCCCGGGCGGCCGGCTCGGCGCGCGCAGGGGACGACAGGTCTTAGGTCCCGGATCCCAGGTCCTCGCAGGCAAGCCCGTCTGGCGGGCGCCGCCGCAATCCGAAATCCGCAATCCGCAATGGTCCCGCGCCCCCAGGCCGGCGCTCATCCCGGGAAGATCCGGTACTCGGGCGGGAAGTAGCCGGTCAGGGCGTAATAGGCTGCACCGGCGATCATGAAGATCAGCCCGCCCAGCAGGTCGCCGGCGATCACGCCGAACATCAGCAGCTTCGCCCGGGCGTACATCCGCTGGCCCCCGCCGTACTTCATCACCAGCGCCTTGACCAGCCACGCCAGCAGGAAGGAGTGGCAGAACAGCCTCAGCGGGTACGTCCCCCACACCAGAAACAGGATCGGGTGCAGCGGGAACCGCGCGAAACGCAGCCTCAGGGCGCTGACCGCCAGCACCAGCACCAGCCCCGCCCCCGCCGACCGCAGGAACAGCCCGCTGGGACGGGCCGAGGCCAGGCGCTCCAGCGGACCCATCGCGGCCGCCGCCTCCCGTTGCGGCTCGGTCATCGTGGCCACCGCCTGCTCGGCCACGTGGAAGGTCATGTTGGGCACCGCCTCCGCCGCCCAGCGGTCGCGGGCGAACATGCCGTAGTTGTAGTTGGCCCACAGCGCCACCGGCACCCCCACCGCCAAGGCCAGCGCCAGCGCCACCCCGGCCGCCCCGGCGGCGCGGGCGGGGCGGAGGCGGTACGCCTCGCACACCTTCATCGCGTTGACCACGAACGGCATGAGACATTCCCGCGGGTCCATCACCAGCACCGCCGTCAGCAGGGCGATGATCACGCCCATCTTCGGCCCCAGCGCCCCCAGCCCGAACAGGCCCACGAAGACCGCCATCGGACGCCACCACGGCTGGCAGAAGAACAGGCCGCTTTCGGCGCTGATCCGCGCCATCACCGTGAACATCATCAGGATCACCCCTACCGCGATGATCGCCAGCGTCCAGTCCAGCCCCAGCGCCGACAGGATGGCCACGATCGCCACGGCCGAGGCCGCCAGGATCCGGCAGGCCCACACGGAGGCCGCGTCCACGTCCGCTCGCCGGCCCGCCCCCGCCGCCGCCCGCGCCACGCCCCAGTAGTAGTGCCTCCCGACGTAGCCGATCAGCACCGCCATGCCGACGTAGCTGCCGAACCGCTGCCACCGCATGACCCCGCCGGTCATGTGCGAGCCCTCGATGTTCACCCCCGCCCACAGCAGCACCGCATACGCCGCCAGCACCGCCACCGAGGAGATCCCCAGGCTGAAGCTCACCTGCGCCGCCAGCAGAAACCCGATCGCCACCACCGTGGGGTAGATGCGGACGGTCAGGATCTGGTCGGCGTTGGGCAGCTTCGCCAGTTGCGGGAAGGTGGCGATCAGCGGCGTGAATCCGATCTGCGTCGGGACCTGCACGCCGGAGACGTCCCAGGCATGCAGGCCGTTGACCACGTGGATCGACAGCACCGCCGCCAGGCCGATCCAGAACGGGCGCTGGCGGTAGATCGGACCCGAGCCCCCTTCCGCGCCGCCCATCAGGCCCGTGGCGAAGGCGGCGATGGGGTAGCGCAGGTGCTCGCGCTGCGACCACTGCCGGTGGACGATCAGGCTCAGGCAGATCACCGCCAGCCCCAGCAGCGCCATCAGCGGCAGCCACGTCGCCAGCGGGCCGCGCCACGCCCCCCACGGGACCTCGCCGATCCCGATGGTCTCGCCCTCGCCCGCCAGGCCGTTCAGGAAGCCGTCGATCACCACCGCCTCGTTCCCGGCGGCGTCCGGCAGCATCGACGGCGGCACGTGGCGGAGGATCGCCCCGCCCGCCCAGTCGGGCCGGGTCCGCTCGTAGTTCAGCGGCACGGCCAGGGTCGTCGTGAACGTCCGCAGGAATCCGCTTCCCGGCACGCTGCACGCCGCCAGCATCAGCGTGATCGCCACCGCCAGCTCGGCCGGGGCGAACCGCCACCGCGACCGAATCCACCCCAGCAGGGGATTGACCGCCACCACCATCACGATCAGCAGCCCGAACACGCTGATCGGGAAGTGGTTGCCCACCAGGTACGTGTTCCGCAGCAGCCCGTCGTTGAGATACCCCGCCGCGGCGATGAACACCGCGCCCAGCAGACCCAGGATGATCCCCTTGGCGGTCATGGCGAAGGTGCTACCCCTGCGCCAGCCACTGGGCGACCTGGGCCTCGTTGTCGCCGGTCCAGGGGTCGGCGGTTTCGGGGGTAATGTCGGTCCAGCCGGAATGGGTGACGGCCATGTTCGTCTCGTACGTCCCGACCGCCTTCTGCTGGTCGCGCCACTGGGCGAACGACGCGCGGTCGTAGGCCTTGACCTTGGCGTCCACCGCGTCGACGTCCACGATCTCGCGGAGCCTTCCGTCCATGTCGGCGACGACGTCGGGCCGGGAGGCGGCGAGGTTGCGGACCTCCCAGGGGTCGTCGGCGAGCTGGAACAGTTGCGGGGCGTAGCCGGGGTAGGCGATGTACTTCCAGTCCCCCCGCCGCAGCATGAAGCTGCCCGTGCAGCAGGCGGTGTCGTGGTACTCGCTGAAGGCGTAGTCCCGCAGCCCGCCCGCGTCGCCGGCGACCGCCGGCATCAGCGACTGCCCGTCCAGCCCCTCGGGCCGGTCGAGCCCGGCCATGTCCATCAGGGTCGGATACATGTCCACCAGGGTGACGGGGGCCTCGACGGTCTGCCCGGCCGGCACGCCCGGGCCGGTCACGATCAGCGGGATCCGGGCAGAGGCCTCGTAGTGGTTCATCTTGTAGTACTGCTCGTGCTCGCCGGCCAGCTCGCCGTGGTCGGAGGTGAAGATCACGTACGTCGAGTCCGCCAGGGGCGACTGCCTCAGGGCGTCCAGGACGGCCCCGACCATCGCGTCCACCTCGGCCGTCATGGCGAAGTAGGTCCGCCGGACGCGCCGGGACATGGCCTCGTCCCAGCCGTGCTCCCAGTTCTTGGACACCCGCATGTACTGGGTGACCGGGTGGTCTTCGGTGTCGGCGGGCGGGATCTCGATGGTGTCCGGGTCGATCTGGTCCCAGTACCGGCGGTTGGTGGTGAACCCCGGGTGCGGCGCCCGGATGCCCAGGTACAGCCAGAAGGGCCTGTCCGGCGTCTTGGCGGCCTCGGCCAGGAAGGCGGCGGTGCGGTCGACGTCCTCCCAGTCCTTGACGTGGATCCGCTCCTGGCCGTGGTCCCACAGGTTGGGCAGGTGCTCGCGGTAGGTGGGCTTCATGATCCGCGCCGACCGCAGCCACGCGGTGACGCGGGCGCGGACGGTGTGGGCGCCGGAGAGGTAGTCGGTCTTGCCGTAGGTCTGCGTGTGGTATCCCGCCCGGTCCAGCTCATCGCGGAAGGTGGGCGTGCCGGGCTCGAGGCCCTTGTAGTTGTTCCAGCCCTCGCAGTGGTGGGTGTACTGCCCCGACCACATGCTCGCCCGGCAGGGGCAGCAGATGGGGTTGTTGGAGTAGGCGGTGGTGAACATCGTCCCGGCCGCGGCCAGGGCGTCCATGTTCGGCGTGACCCCGCGCATCGACGGATGCCCCGCCGCCCCGAACAGGCGCCCGTCGTGACTGTCCGTCTGGATGAAAAGGATGTTGGGTCGAGCCATCAGGGTCCTCTCGTTCGCATGCAATCCGCACCGAGTCCCCCTGATCCTATCACGGCAACGCCGCGCCCGGAAGCGTCCAACGGCAATGTCGAATATCGAACACCGAATGTCGAACTCCGAAGTGGTTGGTCACTTCGACATTCGATATTCGTTATTCGTTATTCGACATTTGCTTCTTCCAGACGCTCGCAAGGGAGGCCCCCTATCCCCCTTCGAACCGGTACCCGATCTCGCGGATGGTCTTGATGAAGACGGGCTGGGCGGGGTCGGGCTCGATCTTTTTGCGGAGGGTGTTCACGCAGCGGTCGACGCTGCGGCGGGTGACGAAGATGTCGTAGCCCCACACCTGCCGGAGAATCTCGTCGCGAGTCAGCGCCCGGCCCGCCGACCGCGCCAGGAACGCCAGCAGGCCGAATTCCTTGGGCGTCAGCTCCACCTCGCGCCCGTCGCGGAGCAGCTTGCGCGAGTCCGTGTGCAGCTCGAAGTCGCCGAAGCGGTGGACCGTGCCCGCGACGGTGCGGCGCCGGCGGAGGAAGGCGTTCGCCCGGGCGAGCAGCTCCTTGATGCTGAAGGGCTTGGTGACGTAGTCGTCGGCGCCGAGGTTGAGCCCCAGCACGATGTCCGACTCCTGCCCCTTGGCGGTGAGCATGATCACCGGCACCGTCAGCCCCTCCTTGCGGACCTGCCGGCAGATCTCGTAGCCGTTGACCTTCGGCAGCATGATGTCCAGGACGATCAGGTCGGGCGCCGCGTCAAATGCCAGCCGGAGCCCCTCCTCCCCGTCCGCGGCCGTCTCGACACGGTACCCCTCCATCCGGAAGTTGTCCGTCAACCCCCGCAGCATGGCGGGGTCGTCTTCGATGATCAGAACGGTCTCGTCGGACATCGTTAGCTCCCTATCCGAAACGGCAAATCCGAAATCCGAAATCCGAAACAAATCCGAAACGACAAACCCGAGAGAAGAGGCAAAGAAGAAGCAGGCGCGCGAGCCCGATCGGAGCGCAGACGGACTGCTGCTTCTTCTTTGCCGTTTCATGCTTCTTCTCTGCCGTTTTTCGTATTTCGGATTTGTTTCGGATTTCGTGTTTCGTGCTTCGGATTTGCTTCCGGTTTGTCTCGGATTTCGCATTTCGGATTTCGGATTTGCCTTCGGTTTGTCTCGGATTTCGAGTTTCGGATTTCGGATTTGCCTCCAGTTTGTCTCGGATTTCGCATTTCGAATTTCGGATTTGCGGCCCAGGCCCCTGGACCATCGTCCTCAGTCACCCCCGTATCGGCAAGTTGACGGTGAACCTGCTCCCTTCTCCGCTGCTGCTGACCTCCACCGTCCCGCCGTGGGCGTCGGCGATGAACTTGACGATGCTCAGCCCCAGCCCGCATCCCTCCGCCGACCGGGACAGGCGGCGGTCGGCCTGGTAGAAGCGGTCGAACACCCGCCGCTGCTGCCGGCGCGTCATGCCGATGCCGTTGTCGGCGACGGAGATGGCCACCTGCCCGTCGCGGGCGGCGGCGCTGAGACAGACGCGCTTCTGGTCGCCGGTGTACTTGAAGGCGTTGTCCAGCAGGTTCAGCACCACGGTCAGAAGGGCGTCGCGGTCGCCCTCGACGATCGGCAGCTCCTCCGGCACGTCCACCGACAGCTCACACGAAGGTGCAGAAAACCGCTCGCGGACGCTCTCGACGGCCTCGGCCAGCACGCCGGCCACGTCCACGGCTCCCCGGTCGAAGGCCCGCTTGTTCCGCTCCATCCGGGAGAAGGTCAGGAAGTTGTCGATCAGCCGGCTCAACCGAACGTTCTCGCGGGCAATGAGTTGGAGGTATTCCGTGGCCTGCTTGGAGTCCCCGGCCCGACCGTCCAGCAGCGTATCGACCAGGACCCGCATGGACGCCAGCGGGGTCTTCAGCTCGTGGCTGACGGTGGCGATCAGGTCGTTCTTGAGCCGTGTGAGCCGGACCTGCCGCACCGTGTAGGCGGCCACGAGCAGCCCCAGCGCGACGATGACCGCGATCCCGCCTGCCGCCGTCCAGGCGTGGACGACGTTCCGCCGCCGGGCGGCCTCATCGAACGGGTGCGGGCCGGTCAGGTGCAGCGAGAGCTGCCAGCCCGGCATGTGCTCGCCCACGGGCAGGCGCAGGAGCGGATCGGCCTCGGTCCCGGAGGCCGGCCCGTGGCGGGCGACGATCCGCGCCCCGGTCAACGGCGGTTGGCTGGGGATGCGCTGCTCGATGATCCGCTGGACG
The DNA here is from genome assembly GCA_035686585.1 of Phycisphaerae bacterium. Lineage (GTDB taxonomy): Bacteria > Planctomycetota > Phycisphaerae > SM23-33 > SM23-33 > DASRZG01. The sequence continues at coordinate 4,221 of DASRZG010000313.1, read as the reverse complement.
GTGGCGTCGGTGAACACCGCCACTACCCGCCCATCGGAAGACGCCTGGGTCCAGAACCGCCCGTCGCGGCTCCCGGCGAGCGGGCCGGGCAGGCGGCGCGGGGGATTGGAGTCCAGGTATTCCCGCGCAAGCTGCTCGGCCCGCAGTGTCGGCAGCGGCCGGTCGGGGTCGATCCGGAGGACCTCGGTCATCAGGAAGACCCGCTGGTCGGCGGGCATGGTGGGCTGCCGGTAGTCCCCCAGACGCTCCCGGAGCGAGTGGAGGGTGGCGGCAAACCGGTCCCGGTCGCTGTCGCCGATCAGCTCCAGCAGGAGCAGCTCGGCGCTGGGGACGATGAACCGCCCGTCCGCGTCGACGGCGTCGGCATATCGCCCGTCGCCGGCCAGGGCGGTCAGGACGGTGACGGCATCGGCCTTGCGGCCCGCTTGGAGTAGGCATCGCGCCTGCGCCCGCAGGGCCCGCGCCGCCGATTCGGCGTCGCCGGCGGCCCGGCCCACTGTCGCGTACGCCTCGGCGGCGGCGGGAAAATCGCCGGCTTGCTCCAACTGCCGCGCCCGGCTCCATTCGGGGTCGTCCCCGTCGCCGGGGGCGGTCTGGGCCGTGCCGGGATACGCCACCCGCCCCTGCCGGTCGTAGACGATGGCCGCGTCGCAGACGCCCAGGGCCACCAGTTGGGCCAGCGCCCTGCCCGCCCCGGCGTCGGGATCGACGCCATCGAGGGCGGCGGCCTTGGCGGCCCAGAGCTCCTCCAGCGACTTCTGCGCAGCCAGGAGCCGGCCCCGGTACGCCTCGGTCAACTGCTGGCGGACCGCCAGATTCTGATTGCGCATGGCGGCGCTCATGAACCACAGCACGCAGGCCGTGGGCACGAGCACCGCCACGGGCAGCGCCAGCAGGACCGGCCAGAGCCGGCCTCCCGCGCTCGAAGCTGTCAATCGCCGGGTTTCGATACGCCGCTCCTCGCCTTGTACGTCAGGCTGTCGACGATCTTATCAAATGCCGCCTTCTGCGCGTCGAACTTGTCGGCGGCGGTGCGGAAGACGAACCAGTACACCTTCGATTCGGTCAACAGACAGGTGCGGGCCTCGACCATCGGCTGCCCGTCCTCGGCGTAGTCGGCGACGTAGCCGGCGGCCGGCAGGGACGAGACGGTCCGTTCCCGCCAACTGTCCTTGCGGACCTTGTAGTCTTTGAGGAACCCGCCGACGCGGGCGATCTCGCCCTCGGCGTACTTGCGGACCGAGGTTACGCCCGCGGGCCGGGGACCCGCCATCAGCACGCTCCAGAACGCCATCTCGGGCGGGAGGATCTCCACCTGCGTCTGCTCCGGGCCCGACTGGGCGTTGAGGTAGGCGAACCAGCCCGCCGGCAGCAGGAAGGCGGCGCGGTCGTCCACCTTCCACGGCTCGCCCTGCTGTCGGATCGTGCCCTGGCCCAGCAGGACCATCTCGGCCATGCCGGAATCGTACCGGACCAGCCAGCGATGCTTGTCGGCCGAGAACCACAGCGTGTGCTCCAGCGCCTTGATCCCCTGCGCCCACACCGACAGCAAGACCTTGTGGCACTCCATCTCGCCGCCGACCCAGGAGACCTTTTCCTTCCCGACCACGTCGATCCTGCACCCCACGACGGTCCCGCCCTGGACGGGGAAGATGGGGAAGGAGGCCGAGTAGCCTTCCTCTATCCCCAACTCGCCCGGGGCCCTCAGCGGCAGGCGCCGGATCAACTGCACGGCCTGCTCGTTGTCGTAGACGACGCCGTCGACCTTGATCTGCTGGGTGCTGGTCTTGCCCTTGCGGTCGATCTTCAGCGTGACTTCCCCGGGTGCGTACTCGGCCTGGAAGTCGCCCAGGGCCAGGGTGTTCTTCGTCCAGCCGAAGGTGGGGGCGAAGGTCACCAGGTCGGCGTCGACGCGGGTGAACTGGCGCATCTCGGTCATCGGGATGGCCATGTACGACTCGAGCCGCCAGAAATGGCTGGCGGCGGTCGCCCCGCCGGGCATCACCCCCACCCCGGCCGCGACGGCCTTGAGGTCCTTCGGCATCATCCGCGCGGTGTAGGCCAGCATGCCGATGTCCACGCCGGTCTTGGTCTTGATCAGCAGGCGCATGACCTCCCCGTCGGCCCAGGGGGCCGGGCCGATGTCGAGCTTGCTTGCCTTGGGGGCGGCCGGCGGTACGACCCGGGGGCTGTACTCCACGTCGATCCCGCCGTCGCGTCCACCGAGAATGGTGACGTCAAACTCCTTGCCGTCGCCGGTGGTGATCAGCAGCTTCACCGGCGGAGCCAGCGCGGACAGGTCGTAGGCGGTCCCGTCGGCCCAGGTTTCGCCGACCTTCATCGCCACGGCCTTGCCGTCCACAAGCCGCTCGGCCTTGCCGCCGCGGATGACGATCAGCAGCTTGTCGAACGCCAGATCGCCCTTGCCCAGTCTCTTGAAGTAGCCGAGGATCTGCTCTTCGCCGCCTTGGGGAGACTTGAGCATCTCACCGGTGGCCAGGTCCAGCACGATCGGAATCCCCTTCGTGTCGGCGTCGGGGATGTACGCTTTCCGCCCCCCTGCCGCCAAACTGCCGACGCCGCTGAGGCGGTACTGGAACGCGGTGGTGATGCTCCCGCCGAGGGGAATGAGCTTCTCGACGAACAGCTCGGTCCGGCCGTCGCGGACGCGCCGGGCCATGTCGGGCGGGGTGGTCTCAATGACCTCCGCCCCGGCCGGCAGGCGGTACACCTCGATCCGCCGCGTCGGCTCGTCGCCGGCGGGCCAGTGGCGCATGCGGAAGGCATGCAGGTCGCCGTCGGTCTTGACCAGACTGGCCATGACCCCCTCGCTGCAGTTGAGGATCGGCTCGCCGGGCGGGACGGGCGTGTTGAGCCGGGCGACGTAGTGGTACGCGTTGTCCCGGTGGGTGGTGGTGAAGGAGATCGGCTTGCCCGCGTCGTCGGTCATCCGCTCCAGCTTGACGAAGTCGGAGTTCACGAACCGCAGCTCCGTCAGGGGCTCCGCCGAGCGGTTGATCCGCTGGCCGATGCCCCGGAACCGGATCGTCCCGTCGGGCTGCACGTCGTTGATCTGGATCTGCGTCCGCGGCAGCGGCGTGACGGTCAGCTTGGCGCGGGCCGTTGCCATCGCGGCCGAGAGGTCGAAGGCGGCGTTGGCCCGGTCGTACGCGCACACGAAGACCGTGTACTCACCCGGGACGAGCAGCTTGGCGGCGCCGGGGTCGGACTGGGCGAAGACGATGCTCCGCGCATCGCCGGGCAGGCCCTGTACCTTCCAGATGCGGATCCTGTTGCCGTTGGAGTCGATCTTCGCCGATTCCACGCCGATCGCGAAGCTGCGGACCTGCTTCGCCGTGGCGGCGTCGATCTGCCAATCGAGCACGAGGCGGCTGGCCTGCGCGATCGTCTTGACCGGCTCGGCCCGGGCGGTCTTGCCGTCAAGGGTCAGTTTGAGCGTCTCCTGGATCCGGCAGCCCACGAACTCGGGGAAGGCGGGCGCGGGCAGGTGCTTTCGGGCCTGGGCCACGAGCGCGGGCTGATCGGCGTACTTCTCGATCACCGTCCGCAGGGCCCCGGCCGCCTCCTCGGCCTTGCCGGTCTTCATCAGACACAGGCCCAGACGAAGGTGTGCCTCGGCCACGTACCGCCGGTTGGCGGCGGCGTCGGCGATGATCTGCCGGTAGATCGCGATCGCCCCGTCCAGGTCCCCTGCCGCCTGCTCTTTGTAGAATCCCTTTTCCAGCAGCGTCGCGGGCGTCTCCGCCCACGCGCCCGCCGAGGCGGTCAGCAGCACAAACGTCAGCATCAGTCCCTTGCGTCCCATCGTTCGCTCCTTTCGCATACCCCAGCCAGGCCGGGGGAGCTTCGTTTCCGGAGCGAATTGTAGAGAAGGCATGTTACCGCCTTGTTACCGGCGCGTCCTTTGCGGGTCCTTTTTGGGGGTGGAGGATGGGCAGAAGAACAAGCGTAGCCCGCCCAGACACGGAGGGAGCAAAGAACAACGGGAGGAAGAGATGGCAGAAGAGCAAGCAACGGCGGCGGAGGTGCGGAAGGAGCAGAGGCGAAGCCGTGCTACCGGGGATCAAGCGACAACTGGGGACACCGCGCCCGTTCCTGGATGGAACGAATCGCAGTGTCCCCAGTCGTTTGTGCTTCCAGGCGATGCAGCCGGAACGAATGCTCAGGCCGCCGGGCTGCTCGATCGCCGCTTCCACCAGC
>DASRZG010000312.1:0-17988 GCA_035686585.1 Phycisphaerae bacterium | reverse complement strand
CCGGCGGGTCATCCGATATAACCTCGATCAACTCGCCCCACTGGTGCGGCAGGGGATGAAGATCGTATGCTCCGAGCCCACCGCCGCCCTGTGCCTGAAGCGCGAGTGGCTGGACGCCGAGCACACCGACCAGGCCGCCGCCGTCGGCGCCGCCGCCGTCAATCTGACCGAGTACCTCCTGCAATTGGCCGAGGCGGGCAGGCTCAAGACGGACTTTGCCTCCCTCGGCCCGCTGTCGCTGGCGTATCACCCGCCGTGCCACCTGAAGGCCCTCACCGACCGCCGCGGGGCGGACCTGGCGGCGATGATCCCCGGCGTGACGGTCGAGCGGATCGACCGCGGCTGCTGCGGCATCGCCGGCACCTTCGGGTTCCAGAAGGCCAAGTACGACCTGTCCCTGGCGATCGGAGAGCCCATGCTCGACGCCTTCCGAAGCAGCGGCGCCGACGGCGGCCTGACCGAGTGCTCCACCTGTCGCATGCAGATCGAGCACGCCGCCGGCAAAAACACGATCCACCCCGCCAAGCTCCTGGCGGCCGCGTACGGGTACAAGGTCCGGGGCCTGAACCTTCGCGCCATACCCGTTTAGCCGCGACCCGCAGGGGAGCGCGTCCGTCACCGGACATTGTGGATCGGCATGCGAACGCGCTCCCCTTTGGGTCGCGGCTAAACGAGTGTTGCGTGGGTCAGCGCCCTTCGGCCGGCCCGTGGAAGACGCTGCCGCCGAAGGTCGTCACGTAGATCATCTCCGGGTCGTGCGGGTCGCAGACCACGCGGTGGCCCCACTTGAAGTCGTAGCCGCCGAGGCGGCGCCAGGTCGCGCCGCGGTCGTCGGAGCGGAAGATGGCGCTGTTAAATCCGCAGACGTAGAGGCGATCGGGATGGCGCGGGTCGATCGTCACGCCGTAGGCGTGCAGCCGCTCATCCAGCACGTTCCGCCACGTCCCGCCGCCGTCGTCGCTGGCCCACAGGCCCCCGCCCGCCGGTCGGCCGGCGCTTTGCGGGCCGGAGGTATCCCGATCGGCGCCGGCGACCACGGTCCTCGGCCAGCAGGCGAGGTAGATCCGGCGCGGGTCGCGCGGATCGACCGCCAGGTCGTTCGGCGCGTTCGTGCCCTCGGGCATGGCGATCCGCCGCCAGCTCTCGGCGCGGTCGTCGGAGCGGTAGACCGCCCCGTCCACGTACCCCCGACCGTCGCCGCCGCCGCGGGCGACGCACAGCCACACCGCCCCGTCCGGCCCGGCCGCCAGCCGCCAGGCATACAGGTTGGCCGGGTCGATCCCCCGGTTGCACAGCCGCCAGCTCCGCCCGTCGTTGTCCGACCGGTACACGCCGCCGTGGAAGGCCGCCACGTACAGCCGGCGCATGCCGCGCGACGAGTTCCCGTCCAGCAGGATGTGCGTCGGGACGGCGTGGTCGGGCATGCCGGAGGTCACCGGGTGCCAGGTCTTGCCGCCGTCGCCGGTGAACGCCACCCCGCCGGCCCGCTTCGACCAGTCGCCGCCGAACATCTTCGGCCGCGGCAGATCGTGGCAGCCGGACCAGACGCTCCAGGCGCGGTCGCGCTCGGCCGGGTCGCAGACCATCCAGTAGCAGGTGTTCCGCCACGCCTGCGGGACCCCGCCGCGGCTGGTCCACCATCCCCGTCCGCCATCCTCGCTGCGGAACAGCCCGATGTCCGTGTAGCTGATGAAGATCCGCTCCGGCACGTGGGGATCGAAGTGCACGCCGTAGGTGGTCGTCACGTCCATGCCGTTGGTCGCGGCCGCCCCGTCCGGGCGCCAGGACGAGTAGGTCTCCTGCCACGTCGCCCCGCCGTCGGTGCTGCGGAAGCTGCACATGGCCGTGACGCGCCAGACGATATCGGGGTCGGACGGCGCCACGCCGAGCTGGATGGCCGAGTTGCCGCCGGGCCCGTTCCAGCGGGTGATCCAGCACTCGCGGGTGCAGTTGACCGCCCGGCTGTCCCAGGCCGCGCGGTAGACCCACCGCCAGGACCGTCCCCCGTCTGTGGTCTTCAGCACCCCGCCCGGCTGGCCGTAGAGGGCCTCGGCGTCGGGCCGCTCGGGATACCGGCGGCACTCCAGGTAGGCGATGTCCGGGTCGCCGGCCGCCGAGGCGACGCAGGTGAACTGCGGCGCCGCCGCGTCCGGGCCGCGATAGACCCCCTCGACCAGCCCGGCGTTGAGGCCCCGCCAGCTCCGCCCGCCGTCGTCGCTGCGGAAGACGCCGCCAGCCAGCGAGCCGTCCTCGGCCCAGCGCGACGTGGCCGTGACGTAGAAGACCGGCTCCCGGCGGGCCTGCCCGGCCTGCGCCGCGGGGGCGGGCCGGGAGACGCTGGCGTGGTCGATCCGCTCGGCGCCGGGTGGCAGCGGCAGCCGCTCGACGTGCCCCGCCGCCGCCGAGACGCATATCACCCCGCCGGGCGTCGCCGCGTACAGCCGCCGGTCGTCCACGGGCGAATCGGGATCGACGTACAGGAACTTCACGGCCGTGTTGTCGCCCATCGCGCCGCGGGGATCGACGCCGTCGATCCGGGCGAGCGGGGCGAAGCTCCGGCCTCCGCTGCGCGAGGAGTAGATCAGGATCTCCCCGGCCTCGGGCCCGTCACGGTAGATCGCCAGGTGGATCGCGCGGGAGTTGGCCGGATCGACGGCGATGCCGAGGATCATCCCGCCCGGCCAGTTGTCCGTCGATTCGTAGCGGTGGTTGGCATGGTCGAACGCCTCCACCTCCTCGGTGACCGAGCCCGGGGCGGGATAGACCAGCCGCCAGCTCGCCCCGAGGTTGGTCGATCGGTACAGACCGCTGTTGCCGGCGTAGATCACCTTCGGGCGGGACGGATCGAACGCGGCGGAGCGGACCACGCCCTTGAGGTTGATGTTTCGCCAGGTCTCGCCGCCGTCGCGCGACTGGTACCAGCCGGTCATGTCGCAGGCGATGAAGACCACGTCCGGATCGGACGGGTGGACCGTCGGCCGCAGTTGCCCGCCCCCGCCCCCGGGCCCGATGCGGACGAAACGTCGCTTCCGTGAAGATCGCCTGGCCATGGGTCTCTCCTTATGCTGCCGGCGCTTGCCCAGCACGGCCTGCCGGCCGGCGGGGTTCTCAAGGGGCGGTCGTTGGCCGCGGGCCGATTATCCCGCCCCTCGATTCCGCCAGCAACCATTACCCGCCCGACAGTGCAACCGGCTCGTTGCTCGGCCTACTGTCTTGCCCCTGGAAGCTCGTGCCCGTAGAATGTACGGCAGTGCCACAGACGCACGGCCGCGATCTGAAGGGGCGGCCCGATGTTGGACGCTCGGGAAGTCACAGGCCCCTCTTGAAAGACGAAGGAGACTCCGATGGCGAAAGGCAACAGCGCTCAGCGCAAGAACGTCAAGAAGCCCAAGAAAAGCAAGGCCGCCAAGGGAAAGAAGTAGCCGTAGGGCGAGCAACTCGCTTGCTCGCGGAATCCCGGGGTCCGGTCAGGTCTCCCCCGCCGTCCCGCGCGAGTGTTGCCCATGTGCCCGGTCCGGCCATCCTTTCCGCGAGCAACGCAGTTGCTCGCCCTACCTGCTCGGCGGCGACCTGGCCATCGAACAGACCGGCCTCGAAGGCCTCTACCCCGACAGCGTGTGGGACGTGATCGTCGAGTGAGCGCCGGCGCCTTCACGAGCGGCCAGCCGCCACGCCGGCAACGGCGTTCCTTTCGGAACGGCCCACGGCCGCCCTGTCCAGGCGGGAACGCTTGTAGCGGCGCAGATTCCCCCTTTTCCGCGAGGAAGCCAGTTGGTCGCCGTACCCACTCAATCCGTCCACGCGCCGCCGATGTGTTTCCGCCACCACTCGGGTGGCTCGCAATCTGCATCATCCGTGAGGCACACATGCAGCGGCTCTCTGCATCCGGCGGGCAAAGGGGCATTTCTGTCGCCCCGATGGGGCTGGCGGCGGGGGGGGGCCCGACACACCCGGGACTTCCGTCCCGGGCTGGAATCGCGCGCCCTCCGGGCGGAGGCCAGACGAGGACCCGCCCGCCCGGGCGGCCGATACCAGCCCGCCGCGGAAGTCGAAGCGAAGCGCAGATGCCGGTGGTGCGGCGGGGAACAGGTCGCCCTCTTCCAAGCCAGCCCCGTCACGGGCGGCAGAAGCAAGCCCTGCCACCGGCGACAGACGACAGCCCTCCTATGTGTCACATCATTCGGTAAGGTGTCCCCCGACTCCTCCCCCGACTCCCGAAAGGGGGAGGACGGAAACCCTTCGCCTACCGGCAAGCGCGCTGAAGATCCATCCCGACCCCTTTTCCGCTTCAGGAGTCGTTCTTGCGGTCCTTGGACCCGTGCGGGAAGTCCGGTCTCGTGTGGCTCAGCCACACGACAACTGCACCCAGCATCATTGTGTTCATCATGCCCCAATACAGAGCTGCTTTGGCCACATCTCTGTGAAAGACCAGTTCCACAAGGGCAACGACCAACGCTAGGAATCCGGCCAGCCCAAACAATGTGCGTTGCCATCTAAAGCTCACCTTGGTCCCTCCTCGATAGCGTCAGCCAGCAATTCGACATTTGCCGTATCTCCTATATCATTGCTGCCTGGAAAGGGGGCAAGGGGACAGGCTACTGTTCCGGACGCCGGTGCCCATAACATCCGTGTACGCCATCGGTTGTGCGACGACGTGCCGGGGTATGGGCGGCCCCGCGCGGGGGCGGACGGGTTGGCGGCGCCGCACGGCGAGGGTCCGGCGCAGGTTTGTCCACCGGGCGGGCCGGGGGGTACCCGTAACAGACCGTGAGATTCGCCCGTCTGCCCGGCCCGGACCATCTCCCGGCAACGTCAAGGCCTGCCGACCGGCAGGCCATGCGTGCGCCGGCCACTTGCGCGGCGTCCGGGCAATGGCAGGTTGTCCCGCCGGATTCCCGCATGCGTGCCCCTGTGCCAAATGCCACCGTGCCAAAAAACTGTCGGGCCGATGCCTGCACGTTACGGGCGCCCGGGTGGGCCGTCAAGTCCCATCCCGCTCCCCTCCCGGCCCGCCGGGCCGGGCCGCAACCCGGCCACCCAGCGGGCGGAAGGGCCGGGCCCTGCCGCCGGCCGGACCTGGCCGCTTCGATCCGGGCTTGTTCCGCGGCGGGATCACCTCTGCCAGGCACACGGCTCTGTCATCCGTTGCGCCCCCCGGCCAACTGGTGCATCGTCCGCCACGAGTACTATCGCAACTGTCTATCAAAACGCGTGTTATGTTATACAGGCGGCCATAAACCAGCCTGTCCCCTATTCTCCCGCTGTCCCCTATTCTCCCGCCCTATTCTCCCTCCGTTGGGAAAGGGGGAAAGAGGGGGGAGAAAGGGGGGGCCTTTCTCCCCCCTGACCCCTTTCTCCCCCCAGTCGTCAACAGAAAAGGTTCCTCACCCCTTCCTGACTCCTTCCTGACTGACCCCTTCCTGCCCCCTTTCTCCCCCAATGCGCCGGATTCCGCGACCAAGCGAGTCCCGCCCTACGGCTTTCCTGATGGGCACTGGGAGACCTCCCTATGCGAGAATCGGGGACGGCTGAACGGGGAACCCGCGGGGAAGACCATAGAATGGGCCAGTGGCCGACACCTCGTGAGGCGCTCGGCCCATTCAAGGGGAACTCTTATGCTAACGAACTCCGCCGGAGGTCATCCCGTCGCACATGGACACAACAGGAGAGTCCGCCAGAACTTGCCGGCACTTGAGACTCTCGAGAGACGCCTTCTCCTGGACGCCCTTCCGCTGGGGCCCATGCAGGGGGGGACGCCGAACTACTTCGGCCCTGACATCAACTGGGCGTACACGCTATTGCCGACGGTCGACCCCGGCACCGGGGACATCACCAGCGGCGTCCGCAAGTTCGTCGACGCCCTCCCCGGCCTGTACGTCACGGCGCCGACACAGGCTCAGCGCGATGCCAACCTGGGCGCCGCCGCCAACGAGCTCGGTCAGTACATTCCCGTGGCCGTCCCGGACACCACCACCTACCCGGGCTCGGACTACTACGAGATCGAGTTGGGCGAGTACACGGTCCAGATGCACTCGGACCTGAACCCCACGACGCTGCGGGGGTACCGGCAGGTCAATACGGACGATCCCTATATCAGCCAGTTCAACTACCTGGGGCCGATGATCGTGGCTGAGGCGGGCCGGCCGGTGCGCATCAAGTTCACCAACAGCCTGCCGGTCGGCGAGGGCGGGGATCTCTTCCTGCCGGTGGACACCACCGTGATGGGCGCGGGCATGGGGCCCAACATGATCATGCCCATGCAAGTGAATTATGACCCGGGCAATCCCACGGTCTCGATCGACGCCATGGCGCCCCACCAGCTCAGCGTCGGGTCGCTGGTCGAGCTGGAGGGCTTCACACCGGACGCCTACAACGGCGAATTTCGTGTGGCCGCCGTGACCTCCGACGTCAGCTTCCAGGTGACCCTGAAGTCCGACCCGGGCGGGGAGCCCACGGTGCTGGGCCATGTGGTTGAGGCCTATACCGACAACCGCGCCACCCTGCACCTGCACGGCGGACTGGTTCCCTGGGTCAGCGATGGCACGATGCACCAGTGGACCACGCCTGCCGGCGAATTCACCAACTACGACAAGGGCGTCAGCGCGCAAAACGTTCCCGACATGCCGGATCCCGGCGATGGTTCCCTCACATTCTTCTGGCCCAACGACCAGAGTTCCCGCTTCATGTTTTACCACGACCACGCCTTCGGCATCACGCGCCTGAACGTATACGCCGGCGAGGCCGCGGGATACCTCCTGACGGACGCGGTCGATCAGGACCTGATAGACCGGGGGATCGTCCCCGCCGCCCAGATTCCTCTGATCATCCAGGACAAGACGTTCATGGATCCGGCGTCCATCCTCACCACGGACCCGACCTGGCCGCTGCAGTTGGACGACGCCCGGAGCGACCTGTGGTTTCCGCACGTGTACGTGCCGAACCAGAACCCCAACACCCTGGACGGCGTCAACCCCCTGGGACGATGGGACTACGGTCCCTGGATCTGGCCGCCGTTCCCCACGGACCACCCGCCGATCGAGGTCCCGGACGGGTCGCTGGGATTCGGGCTGGACGGGCTGCCCGACGTGCTGCCCAACCTGCCGGACAATTCCATGGGCATGGAGAGCTTCTTCGACACCCCGGTTATCAACGGCACGGCCTACCCGTATCTCGAGGTGGACCCCCAGGCCTACCGTTTCCGCATCCTGAACACCTCCAACGACCGCTTCTGGAACCTGCAGCTCTACGAGGCCGCCTCGATCATCAGCGGCATCACCATCGACGATCCCGGCGCCCGGTATACCTCCGCCCCCGCCGTTCGCATCACCGACCCCACGGGCATCGGGGCCGTTGCGACGGCCGTCATCAGCCCCGTCATCACGGATCCGGGAACGGGAGAGGTCCTGGGCGGCGGCGAAGTCATCGGCATTACGATGGTGACGGTGGGCAGCGGGTACACCAGCCCCACGGTGGAATTCGTGGGCGGGGACCTGGCGCCCGGAGGGACGCCGGGCGCGGGGACGGCGGTCGTCTACGGCCTGCTGCCGGGGGAGGACACGGAGGTGGGCATGGTCCCCTTCTACGGCCTCCAGCTCGACGGGACCGCCTGGCCGACCGGCTGGCCGACGCCCGACCTGCGCGACGGCGGCATCCCCGACCCGGCCAACGCGGGTCCCGACATCATCCAGATCGGTACCGAGGGCGGCTTCCTGCCCGCGCCCGTGGTGTTCTCCAACATCCCCATCGGCTGGGACCGGGATCCCAAGAGCATGACGGTAGGGAACGTCCTGGAACACAACCTGTTCCTGGGGTGTGCCGAGCGGGCGGACGTCATCATCGATTTCTCGCAGTTCGCCGGCAAGACGCTCATTCTCTATAGCGACGCCCCGGCCGCCGTGCCGGCCAGGGATCCGCGCTACGACTACTATTCGGTCGACGCGGATCAGACCGACGTCGGCGGCGCGCCCGCGACGCTGCCGGGCTACGGCCCCAACACGCGGACCATCTTGCAGATCCGTGTGCGCGACACGGCTCCGGCGCCGGCCTTCGACGTGGCGGCTCTGGAGAAGGAGTTCCAGACAACCACGGACCCGGACACCGGCGAAGTCGTCCCGGGCGTGTTCGTCCGCGGCCAGGACCCGGTCATCGTGCCGCAAGCGGGGTACAACAGCGCCTACGGCCTGAGCGGCGTCGGCGCCGACACCTTCCCCAGCGGCATGATGGCCTACGAGCGGATCGAGAGCACCTCGTTCACCTGGCAGCCCCTGGACCTGTCGACCCCGGAACTGGCGGACCTGGTGGCCTCGGCCGTGACCATCACCAACGGCAACAAGGCCATCATCGAGGAGTTCAACACCGATTGGGGGCGCATGGCCGGCTACCTGGGGGTTGAAGTGCAGTTCACCAACGCGCTGAACCAGACCAGCCTGTGGTTCCGGATCCAGGACCCGGTCACCGAGGTGCTCACCGACACCGTGGATCTCATGACGCCGATCGGGGTGCTGGGCGATGGGACTCAGATCTGGAAGATCACCCACAACGGCGTGGACACCCACCCGATCCACTTCCACCTGTTCAACGTGCAGTTGATCAACCGGGTGGACTGGGCCGGCGTGGTCAAGCCGCCCGAAGCCAACGAGTTGGGCTGGAAGGAAACCCTGCGGATGAACCCGCTGGAGGACTGCATCGTCGCCTTCCGGCCCGTCTCCCCCAAGCTGGAGTTCGGAGTGCCCGACAGCATCCGTCCGCTGGACCCGACCATGCCGCTGGGCGTGACGACCCCCTTCACGCAGTTCGACCCGAATAACCAGGGGAATCAGTACGATCCGTTGATCACCAACGAGGTGGTCAACCTCGGCTGGGAGTACATGTGGCACTGCCACATCCTCAGCCACGAGGAAATGGACATGATGCGCCCCATGCAGCTCAACGTGGCGCGTGCTCTGGCGGCCGCCCCGGTCCTGAGCGGCATCCTGAACGGCGCCCAGTTCGATCTGGCCTGGACGGACGCCACGCCGCCGGGCGATCCGGGCACGCTGGGCAATCCCGCCAACGAAGTCGGATTCCGGGTCGAGCGCGCCCCCATCGAACCCGTCGGCCTGCCCGGAGTCTATGTGCCGATCGGGTCGGCTCCCGCCAACACGACCAGCTTCGTTGACAGCACCCTCAATCCCCTGCTCGGGTACGCCTATCGCGTTGTGGCGTTCAATGCCGCCGGGGAAGCCACGTCGAACGTCGTGGCGTTCACGACGGACAACCTCGCGCCGGTTGTGACAGGCTTCGCCCTGTCCACCGACCAGGACGTACTGCTGGGCTTTACCGCGGCGGACTTCACCGCCCACTTCAGCGATCCCAATCCCGGCGACAGCCTTCAGACGGTCCGGATCGTCAGCCTGCCCGTCAACGGGACCGTCCTGCTCAACGGCATCGCGGTGGCCGCCGCCCAGGAGATCGCGGCGGCGGACCTGGCCAACCTGGCCTATCAGCCCGCCGCCGGCTACGCCGGGGCGGACAGCTTCACGTGGGACGGCTCGGACGGCCTGGTCTACTCCGGCGTGCCCGCGACGATCGCCATCGACGTGCTGCCTGTAGTCCCGCCGGCTCCGACCGGCCTTGTGGCCTCCGTGCAGTCCGGGGCGCAGGTCAGCCTGACCTGGTTGGACAATGCCGCCAACGAGACCGGTTTCGTGGTCCAGCGCAGCGATAACGGGGGCGCGTTCATCACCATCGCCACGCCCGCCGCCGTACCCGGCACGGGCGGTGTAACCTACCTGGACACGACGGCGCAGTTCGGCAACACCTACGTGTACCAGGTGCGCGCGATGAACGGTCTTACCGCCTCCGCCTTCTCGAACACGGCCACGGTGGTCACGCTGTCGGCTCCGACCGGCCTGGCGGCGGTCCTGGAGGCCGGACCGCAGGTGAGCCTGAGCTGGACGGACACGGCGACCAACGAGACCGGGTTCGCGGTCCAGCGCAGCGATAACGGCGGCCCCTTTGCCACCATCGCCACAGCCGCCGCACTGGCCGGCACGGGCAACGTGAGCTACGTGGACGCCACGGCGCAGCCCGGCAACGCCTACGCGTACCGCGTGAGCGCGGTGAACGGGGCCTTCGCCTCGGCGTTCTCTGTGCCGGCGACGGTGACGATGCCCGTTGCCCCGCTCAGCCCGTCCAAGCTGACCGCGACGTTGCGGGCGGTCGCGGGGAACCCCCCGCAGGTCCGCCTGGCGTTCCGGGACAACGCCACCAATGAGACCGGTTTCGTGATCGAGCGCAGCGTGAACGGCGGGTTCTTCGCCCCGCTTGTGACGCTCGGGCCGAAGAACCGTACGGGCAGAGTGACCTACACCGACACGGTGGCGGCCGGCAACACGTATGTCTACCGGGTGAGGGCGATGAACGGCGACGTGCCGTCCGGCTACTCCAATAGCGCCGCCTCGGTGGTCCCCGCCGCCCCCGCCGCTCCCCTGAATTTCACGGGTACGGCCACAATCACCAGCGCCAGAGCCTTCCGAGTCGATCTCAGTTGGACGGACAATTCCGCCAACGAGACCCAGTTCGTCATCCGGCGCGCCACCGCCATTGATGGCGGGGGGAACCTTGTCAATCCCGTCTCCTTCACCGTCAATCGCAGGGCGGCGCAGTCCAGCGCCATCGGTGGGACGGTAACGCTGAGGCAAAACAGGTTACGCCGGGGCGTAACGTACTACTACCAGGTTCTGGCGCGTAATGCCTTTGGCGACTCCATTTGGGTGAACCTGGACCTCTTCCCAATCACCATGCCATAGCCCCGCGCCGCGCGGGACGATCAGGCACCGGGCGGCCTGTAGAGGCCGCCCGGTGTCTTGCGCCAGGTCCCCGAGACGCCCAGCTCAGTCGGTCATGGGAAAAGTGGGAAAAGGGACGGACCCTATCCTGGATTCCCCGTTGCCTGTTGTCCCCCTGGCGGCCTGGCCGCGCGAACCAGATGCGCATCGCCACGATCGAGAACGCGGCCTCGGCCCGGCCAAGGTTGCGGCGGGGGGGGATATCGATTAGGAATAGGCGCTTGCCGGTCATGCGACGGCCGGGCTCGGAGATCGCGGTTGCCCAGCGGAGGACGGACCGGATGGAATATCGCCGGATCGCGGACGGGAGGCTGGAGGTATCGACAGTCTGCATCGGCTGCTGGGCGATCGTGGGCGACGCGACGTGGGGCGCCCAGGACAAGGCCGACGCCCTGGCTGCCCTGCGGGCGGCGCGGGAGGAGGGGGTCAACTTCTTCGACACGGCTGAGGGCTACGGCAACGGCTACAGCGAGCGACTGATCGGCGAGGCCCTCGGGGCCGACAGGGACAAGGTGGTGATCGCCTCGAAGGTCTCCAGCGCGCACCTGGGCGCCGACCAGATGCCCGCCGCCTGCGAGCGGAGCCTGAAGAACCTCGGCACCGACTACATCGACCTGTACCACATCCACTGGCCCGACTGGGACATCCCCTTCGAGGAGACCGTCAACGCGATGGGCAGGCTCATCGACGCGGGCAAGGTCCGCCACCTGGCCGTCAGCAACTTCGGCCCGCGGGACCTGGCCGACATCCTGCCGCTGGCCGCGCCCGCCGCCAACCAGATGGCCTACAACCTGCTGTTCCGCGCCGTCGAGTACGATGTCCTGCCCGCCTGCCGCGCCGCCGGCGTGCCCCTGACCTGCTACTGCCCCATCATGCAGGGGCTGCTGGCGGGCAAGTTCGACTCCGCCGATGACGTTCCCGAAGGCAGGGCGCGGACCCGACTGTTCTCGAAGGACCGCCCCCAGGCCCGCCACGGCGACAGCGGCGCCGAGGCCGAGGCCTTCGCCGCCATCGCCGCCATCCGCCGGCTCGCCCAGGACGCCGGGATGGACATGGCCGCGATGTCCCTGGCCTGGCTGATCGGCCGCGAGGGGGTCGCGTCGGTGATCGTCGGCTCACGATCAGCCGAGCAATCCCGCCGCAACGCCGCCGGCGGCGACCTGAAGCTGCCGGCCGACCTCACCGGGCGGCTCGATGAGATCACCCAGGCGGTCAAGGAGAAGCTCGGCCCCAACCCCGACCTCTGGCAGCCGATGGACTCGCGGATGCGGTAGGGAGCGCTGTATTGACACGACCGGGGGCGCGTGCTACGGTTGCCCACCGGGCCTGCGGGCCCTGGCAGCAGAAGGAGCACATCATGGCTTTCAAGACGACGCTGATCGCTCTGGCCTTGATCGTTTCGCAGGCCGCCGCCCAGACGGGCGCGACGGCCACCCCGCCGTACGCCGGGAAGGTCGTCGGACAGGACGTCTACATCCGCAGCGGCCCGGGGGACTACGTGTGCATGAAGCTGTCCGCCCCCGCCGCCGTCCTGGTGGTGGGGGAGGCCTCCGACTGGCTGAAGATCGCCCCGCCGGCCGGCTCCTACAGCCTGGTGGCCAAGCCGTACGTGACCATCGCCGCCGGCGGCGCCGCCGGCACCATCAAAGGCACCAACGTCAACGTCCGCGCCGGCAGCGCCCTCGAACCCACCCGCGCGGACTTCGTCCAGACCCGCCTGAACAACGGCGACGAGGTCGTCATCCTCGGCGAGCACAAGGCCTCCATCGCCGGCAAGGAGTTCGACTTCTACCGGATCAAGCCCCCTCCCGGCGCCATGCTGTGGATCGCCGCCCGGTTTGTCAGACCCGCCTCGGCCGTGGTGGAACCGCCCGTGACGGAAGCCACCACCCGCCCGGTCGCCGTCGGTCCGACAACGACCGCCCCGACCACCCTGTCCGCCGATTCGGGAGACGGCACGTCCACCGTGACCACCACCCAGCCCATCGCGCAGATCTCGCGGGAGGTGGCGGCGCTGCAGTTGGCGGAAAAGGCCCTGGAGGCCGAGAACGCCAAGGGCCGCGAGGAGCGGAACCTCGCGGCCGTGCTGGCGCTGTACAAGGCCATTCCGCTCTCGCAGGCGAGCCCGCTGGAGTCGGTGGTCAAGGCCCAGATCCAGTCGCTCCAGATCCAGCTGTCGCTCAACGACGACCTGAAGGAGGTCACCGAGCTGCTGGCGGAGGTGGCCGCCCAGCAGGAGCGGCTCAAGCTGGCCGCGCGGGACACCGACATCAAGCTGGCGACGACGCGCCCCGTGCAGGCCTCGGCCGAGGGCGTGCTCCGACGGTCCAACCTCTACCCCGGCGGGCCCGTCGGCAAGCGCTATCTCGTCCGCGACCCCGACGAGTCGGGACGGATCACCTACATCCAGTGCACCACGGGGCTGGTGGACCTGGAAAGCCACCTCGGCGACCAGATCCGCGTCCTGGGCGTCAGCCGGTTCGACGTCAAGCTGCCCGCCCACGTGATCGAGGTGGAGGAGTTGAAGGTCCTGGCCCCGGCCCCCAAGACGGCCACGACCCTCCCGGCCGACGCCGACCGCCCGACGCCGGAGCCCAGGGTTGAACCCGAGCCCAAGGCCGAGCCCGTCCCCGAGCCCCAGCCGGAAGCCCCGGCCCCCGCCGCCCCCGCCGCCACCCAACCGGCCCCGCCCGCCACCCAACCGGCCCTGCCCCCCGTGCTGCCGGTCGTCGATTCCGTCACCCCGCCCGAGACGGGCGTCAACGTGAAGGAATACGAGTAAGGACCCAAGGGGACGGGTTCGTATTGGCCGTCCGTTCCGGGGGAGGGATTCGCAGAGTGAGGTTGTGGGCGCTCTAGCGGGACAGCGGGAGGATACGCACCCGGGACCGCGCCTCCTCGAGCACTACCAACGCGCCGATTTCCAGTTCCTCCCCGTGCCGTTGAAGAATCTGGACGAGCAGGCTTTCCATCGCCTCCGGCAGAACGTCCTGCGTTCGGATCTGGACTACGCTGGGTCCCTCGGCCTTGGTCGCGGCCAGAATGGCGCCGAAGTCGAGATCGTGCGTCAGGACCACGTGGCCGTTATCGACCGCCCACGGCATAAGCTCCGCATCGGATGCGCCCGGGTCGCCGATCGCCGACCAGTGGACGCACTCATACCCCCGGTCTTGAAGGGCATGCACCCATCGCGGCGACAGGTTCATGTCGATCAGCAGCTTCATGCCGGCTGATCCATGGGCAGGTCCACTTCTTCCGCTCGCCAAGCCGCGTAGGCCAAGGCCTGGCGCAGATCCTGTTCCTCGAGATACGGGTACGCCTCAAGCACCTCGGCCTGCGAGTGCCCCGACGCCAGCAGGCCGACGATCGTTCCGACAGTAACGCGCATCCCTCGAATGCAGGGCTTGCCTCCCATGACCCGGGGATCAAACGTGATTCGGTCTATTCCCTTCATGTCTGCCTCTCCCACAACCATGCTACGCCCAAAGCCCGTAAGCCACAACCTCCGTTCATGCGGATGTTCACGCGGAATCCCGCCTCACCGTGACTTGGCCAGGCGGGATTGCCGCTTGAGGCGGGGGCGGAGGGCGGAGTCGATGTACCGCTGCATGGCGTTGCCGGGACATTCGGTGCGGGTGCCGGGGGCGTCGCGGTGGCCGATGACGTCGTCAGGGTCGATGTCGTAGCGGGCGCAGAGGAACTCCACCAACCGGCCCAGGCTGGCGAGCTGGGCGGCGCTGGGCGGGTGGTCCTGGAAGTCCCCGACCAGGCAGATGCCGATGCCCTGGTCGTTGTAGGCGTTGCCCGGGACCTTGCAGTGGGCGCCCCATTTCTGCTTGGTCCATCGCCCGCCCACCTCCACGCGCCCGTCCCCGCCGCCGTGGCCGTTGGTGATCACAAAATGGTAGCCCAGCTCGTCCCAGCCCCGCTGCCGGTGCCATTGGTCGAACAACTCGGCCGAGCCCCCGTCGCTGGCGCTGTGGTGCAGGACGATCCACTTCCACTGCCGCGCCGCCGCGGCCGGGATCCACCCGTCCGGCACGGACGCCTCCTGCGGCCGCGGGACGGCGGGCAGGCGGGCGATGGCGGGCAGGCGCGGCGCGGGCCTGGGAGGCGACGGGGACACCAGCGGATCGATCGGCAACTCGTCAAGGATCTTCGGCTGCTGGCAGCCGGCGAGGGCGGCCGAGGCCGTCAGCGCGATCGCGATCAGGGCCTTAGGGCGATTTCGGGGCATGGGGCATTGTTCCATGGACTGCGAGGGTACACACCGGAGCTATCGGTGGCAATGCCCGGGTCGCTCCAATGCATCCGTGGCCAGGGCGGGCCATCGGTCGGCTACCGCCCGTATGGAAAGCCCCTGCCGAAGATCGTCCCGAGGCTGCCGGGGATGTCCTCGCTGCGGAGGGGGCCGGGCACGGGTGCGGCGGTGGTCATGAAGAAGGTGGCGGAGTTCGCCCGGTTCAGCCCGCCATGGGTGCTGGCGATGCTGACGAGCTTGCCGAACTTGCCGGAGCCGCAGTAGAACCGGTCGTCCAGGCTGACCAGGACGTCCGGGGCGTTCTCCATCAGCGCGAAGTGGGCCCGCCACAGTCGGTACAGGGCGTCGGGGTAGTTGAGCCGCTGGGCGACGGAACTCTTCAGCAGCGCCCTGCCGTCGACGGTGCTGCCGGAGGCGATGCCCAGCCCGAGCGGGTCGGTGCCGGTGAAGTCATACCGGAAGCTCTCCCCGTCGGTCGATTGGATCGTCCCGCAGCCGCAGCGGCCGCGGACGATCACCTTGTCGCCGTCGGCATAGCTTGCCAGCTCGACGGCCTGGCTGGTCAGCAGGTCGGTCGCCAGATCGGCCGGGCTGGGAGTGGTCAGGGCGGCGCAGGTGACCAGCCCGAACTGGATCAGGGCCACGTCCCTGGGGCGGCGCGGGCGCTCCGTGAGCCGCCAGCCCTTCGACCGCAGCAGCGAGTCGAGGCAGGCGGGCTCCGCGGCCACCTGCGTCTGCCCGTGGTCGGCGAACAGCGTCACCTTGACCATCCCGCCGGTCTCGTAGACCACCTGGTTGATCAGGCGCTGCGTCTGGCCGAGGATCTCCAGGTGCCCGCTCCGGCTATAGCGGGTGCCCATGGTGGCGGTGCTGACCAGGTACATCACCTCTTCCTGGCGCTGGCGGCGGTCCCAGATCCGCTTGACCTCGTTGATCTCCTTGCGGAACAGCGGGCGGGGATGGAGATATCCGAAGGCATCGTGCAGCGTCGGCCCGCGATAGGAGATGATCCGCACGAACGGCTCGTTCCGGCCGGCGAGGTAATCGCCCGTCCCGCCGACGGCCTTGCGTTTGGACCGGCTGTAATACTTCGCCTCGGCCCCCTCGGTGGGCATGTAGGCGAAGGCGTCTTCCAGGCACTGGTCGGTCATGGACGGGTAGGGTGGGACGACCACGGCCGGGGGGTGGAAGAGGCGGAGGTTGCCCTGTTTGTAGAACTCCGCCAGGACGTCGTAGGGGATGCCGTCCAGCACGATCACCAGGTGGCGTGCCAGGCGGGGGTCGACCGCGTCCAGGCGCACCACCTGGTCCGGCTGGCCGTCGAAGTTGCGGTCATAGCCGATCCGGTCGAACCGGCCCGTCGCGTCGGCGAAGTAGAAGAAGTCCGCCCGCCCGTCGCCGTCGACGTCGTAGTCCGCCCGCGAGGCCGAGCAGGCGATGGGCGAGGCGGGGAAGGTCACCGCCGCCGGCCTGCACCCGGCCGCCAGGAGCATCACCAGCGCCGCCGGCACCGTCAGCCAGGCCTTTGCGGCGGATTCACGTTGGTCTCTGGCACGCATTATCCCGTTCCCATGCAAATCGTTACGTTGACAAACGGCCCGGGTCATCGGCCAGGCCTCCTTTTTGCAGTACGTATCTCCCCCATCCTAGCGTCCCCAAGGGACACCGACAAAATCATCTTCTCGCCGGGACGATCGGACGATATCTATATCGGCATGAAGGGAGTGGTCTACGGGGCAAATCCGATTGGCTGGGTCACCTGCAAGTGGCTGCGGCACCTCTGGCCGGGCTGCCTGCTGACCCGCCTTAACGGCTTGGCGCTCAAGCAGCTCGATCCGCCGGAGCTGCCGGGGGACCAGTGGGTCCGCTGCCGGACGGTCCTGGGCGGCATCTGTGGGTCGGACCTGTCGGTGATCTGCCAGCGCCAGCCCCCCAATTCGATCCTGCGCGGCTTCGCGACGCTGCCGTGCGTCCTGGGGCACGAGAACGTGGCCGTGGTCACCGAGATCGGCGCCGGCGTCGATCCGTCCTGGCGGGGCAAGCGGGTGATCGTCGACTGCGGGCTCAGTTGCCAGGTCCGCGGGATCGACCCGCCGTGCCGGTCGTGCCGGGAGGGGCGTTTCGGGGCGTGCGACAACTTCGCCCCCGGCGGCTGGGGGCGGTACCAACTGCCGGCCGGTTCGTGCATGGGGTATTGCGGGCCGGTGGGCGGGTCGTGGTCGGAGCAGTTCGTCGCCCACGTCTCCCAGCTCATCGAGCCGCCGGAGGGGCTCTCCGACGGGTTGGGCGTGCTGACAGACCCGCTGGCGTGCAGCCTCCACGGCGTGCTGCGGGCGGACCTGTCGGAGGCGCGGCGCGTGCTGGTCTACGGCTCGGGGATGCTGGGCCTGGGGACGGTCTGGGCCCTGCGGGCCATCGGCTGGACGGGGCGGATCGACGTCATCGCCCGCCACCGCCACCAGGCGGAGGTGGCCGAGGCCTTCGGCGCCGACGGGATCGTCAAGCTCCCCGCGGGCGCCGCGGCGCGGTTCGAGGCCGTCGCCGCCCGCGTCGAGGGCCGGGTGGTCAAGGGCCTGTTCGGCTCCTGCACGCTGTCCGGGGGCTACGACGTGGTCTTCGAGTGCGTGGGGTCGTCGTCCACGATGGAGGACGCCCTCAAGTGGACCCGCGCGGGAGGCCAGACGGTCCTGATCGGCACCGGACACGGGCGCGGGACGGACATGACCGCCATCTGGCTGACGGAGATCACCGTGCTGGGCTCCTCCGGCCGGGCGATCGAGAACTTCCAGGGCCGGCAAATCCACACCTGCCGGCTCGTCCACGAGCTGATGCAGAAACCGGGTCCGGACGTGTCGGTGCTGCTGACCCACACCTTCCCCCTGGACGACTACAAAGCCG
>DASRZG010000311.1:0-3110 GCA_035686585.1 Phycisphaerae bacterium | reverse complement strand
GGCGAGCGGAGGCGGCCTGCCTCCGAAGCCGGGTGCCACCCTCAAGGCGTTGTCTGCCCCCAACGGGGCGGGGTTGGGGGTGCCGGGACTCGGACGGAACCCGGGGATGGGGACTGTCTCCCAGGGAAGCTCAACCCACCTTCCCCACCCCCAAGCTTGCCCCGTTGGGGCTTCGCCCCGATGGGACAAGCTTGACTGTGCCACCCGAGATTCACCCGATGCCCAGCCCCGGGTGCCCCGGACAAGCCTGCCCCGTTGGGGCGTCCTTTGCCTGGTCCGCCTCCCCTCCACACGCGACCCTCAGGGCACGGTTGTCCTATTTCGCCCACGGCCCTTGTGGCCGGGGGCTACGTCTCCCTCACCAACAGCGTTCACTGCGACCCACCCGCCTTCCAGGGGAGACGGTCGACCCCGATCCCCTCCTCCGGGACAATCCAATGGCACCGTTGCGGACTACGCAACGGTGGCACCCATGACCTTCCCCTGCTCACCCTCTTCGCCGTCGCAGGACCAATGCGGCCGCTGCGGTGATCAGCACGGACAGGGAGGCCGGCTCGGGGACTTCGTGGTCGTGGGCGGGCAGTTGCCCCACCGTCAGGCCGGCCGCCTCGACACCAATCCTCTGGCCCAGGTAGACGGTGGTCAGGCCCGGCCCCGTTCCGGGACCGACGGGGACGCGCCCACGCAGGTCGGGCAGGGCGAAGGCCGTCCGGCCGTCGCCTCCGTAGGTGGTGCCCAGAATGGCGAACAACGCCTGGTTTAGATTGATGGGCAGCAATTGGCCGTCACAGAACGCCCACCCGCGAGGCGCGAAGTTGCCCCCGAAGAGGCAGACCTCCCCGAGGTACGGATCGATGTCGGCCGGCTCGAGGAGCGGGTCGCTCACGGTGGAATTGCCGGCCGTCGGTGACGGGAAGATCCCCTCCATCGCGATGATGTAGTTCAAGGCCAGGGACGGCTGGAGGTTCGGATGAGCCTGCCCGCCGCCCGCGTCGCCCGTCGACAGGGTCGCCGGCGGCAGCGTGTGGTTGTGGCTTGGCATCTGCGCCTCGGTCAGCGTGGCGTTCTCCTGGCCGATCTTCAGCCCGAGCGGGCGAGTCGACAGCCCCGTCCCCGTCCCCTCGCCCATGGCGGCCCGCCCTCGCAGATCGGGCAGGCCGAACGTCGTCCGGCCGTCGCCTCCGTAGATCGTGCCCACGAGGGAGAACAGGGCATCGTTCTGTGAGATGGAAAGCAGTTGACCATCGGCTTGGGCCCAGCCTCGGGGCGCGAAGGTCCCGGCGAACAGGCTGATCTCACCGATGTACGGATAGGCGCCGGTCGGGGCGTCCAGGGGCTCGCCGCTGAAAGCGCGCGAGGGGTAGATCCCCTGCATCGCGACGATCGCGTTCAGGGCCAGCGACGGCTGCATGTTCGTGTGCGCCTGCCCGCCGCCCGCCTGGAGCGTGGTATCGGCTCCCCACGGCAGCGTGTGGCTGTGGGCCGGCATCTGGGCCTCGGTCAGCGTCACGCTCTCCACGCCCGTCTTCTGCCCGAGCAAGCGGGGCGACAGCCCCGGTCCCGTCCCGTGGTGGATGGCGGTGCGCCCTCGCAGGTCGGGCAGGCCGAACGAGGTCCGGCCGTCGCCTCCGTAGTTGGTGCCCAGAAGGGAAAACAACGCGGTGTTCTGACTGATGGGCAGCATCTGGCCGGCGCAGAACGCCCAACCGCGAGGCGCGAAGTTGCCCGCGAAGAGCCGGACTTCGCCCAGCAGCGGCTCGGCCCCGGTGGCCTTGGGGTCGTCCTTGCCGTACGTCCGCGAGGGGTACGTCCCCTGCATCGCCACGATATAGTGGATGCCCAGGCCCGGCTGCAGGTTCGAGTGCGACTGCCCGCCGCCTGTTGATCCGGTCATTGGATCGGCCGCCACCCTCGTGCCGGCGAACGCCAGGACCGCAAGTGTCAAAACCACAACGTGCCTCTTCATGACGGCCTCCTTATGCGGCCAAATCGCTCATTCGACCGTGGCAACTGACAGACTTCCTCCGGTACGGGAGCGTTACGGCGGAAAGCTCCCTCCATACCGGCTCGGCGAAGTGTCTCGCCGCGTCAAACGTCGAGTGGGCCTCGACCCGACTGCCGCAAATCCTGACACCGGACCACGGCGCAGCAGATACGAGACCCCTGACGGAGATTACCCGGATGCCCTCCTGCCGACGACCGGCAGCCTCAGTCAGGATTGTATCACGTTCCGCGAAATCGGCAAGCCTTTTGCCGGAAACGGAACCGGGACGCAGGGGAACGAGGACAGTCGATTACGATGGGACCGGAAACCAGCGACGAAAGAGGCGGCTGCCTCGCAAACGGGGGTGCCCCGACGACACATTCGCCGAGCGGCCGGGCTGGGGGAGCGGTTATAATGGCGGCCGCAGTTCATCCCGGGCGGCGGCGCGAAAGGAGGATGCGGGCGGTGAACGGGCCGATCTTTGAGACCCTTGAAGGGCGGGTCCTGCTTTCGGTGACGCCCTTCCTGCCGGGCGACGCCACGCAGGACGACCTGGTGGGCATCGCGGACCTGGCGACGCTGGCGGACCACTACGGCGGGAACGAGGCGTCGTGGACGGACGGCGACTTCAACGCCGACGCCCTGGTCGGCATCGCGGACCTGGTGGCGCTGGCGGATCACTATGGGGCGGGGGCCGGCGGGGCGGCCGTACCGGAGCCGTCGGCGTGCGCCCTGCTCGCAGCCGGCATGCTGGCGGCCCTGCGGCGGCGAAGACGCTGACGGCAGTTCACCCGGAGGCCTGGGCGAGCCGCGCCGAGCTCCAACCTGGCATTCGTTCACAGGTTACAAACCTGTGCCACCCGCACGGAGCGGCAGGCCGTTGGTGAATCCGTAGATGCGCGGTATAGTGGGTGGATAACGGAGCAGGAGGCAGCCAGGGAGGGTTCCATTTCAACGACCGACGGTGGTCCGGGTCTGGGGCGGACTGTCGGGCATGCGGGAGGGGCGACGTGATGAACGGACGGCATGTGCGCGGCCTCGTGGCGATGGGTTGGGCGGCGGCCTTCCTGTCTGCCTTGGCGCCGGCGGTACGCGCGGACGAGACAAAGTGGCAGGCGTGCGCCTG
>DASRZG010000310.1:0-2441 GCA_035686585.1 Phycisphaerae bacterium | reverse complement strand
CGGGCGCCCCGACGCGGACGGTGAAATACCGCACGTTGTCCATCTCCAACGGGTCGGAACGTTCCAGCGACAGCTTCCCGTGCAGCAGTCCCTCCCGGCTGGGCCGCACCGTCAGGACCACCGGCGCCGCGCCGCCGGCGGGAACCGTTACCGTGGTCGGGGCGATCGGCGCCCCGTCGAACTCTCCGGCCAGGCGCATCTCCCCGCCCACGCTTCCGGCGATCAGCTCAGTCTCGATCCGGACCTCCCTGCCCACGGGGACGGACGGGGCGCTGAGCTTCGGCAGGCCGACAGCGACGTTGAGGTTCTCCTCTCCGCCGCAGTGGACCACCGTATAGTGCACTTCGTCCGGCCCGGCTACCGGCGCACCGTCCCCCCAGGATCGGCGCGTCATGTCCGAAAGCAGGTAGACCTCCTTGCGCTCCAGGCGGGTCCCGCGCAGCAGTCCCGCCGCCCGGGCAAGCCCGCCGACCACGCCTTCCGCGCCGTACCCCGGCCGCACCTCCGCAACCTGCCGGGAAGCCAACTCGCGGTCGCTGACAAACCCCGGCGCCGGGCCCCGGCCGGACGTGGTCGTCACCGCGATCCGCGAGCGCGCCGGGAAGGAGGCGATGAGCTTCTGAGCGAACTGCTGCGCCCGGGCGAAACGCATCTTGCCCCGGTGGCGGTAGCGCATCGATCCGCTGTCGTCCAGCACGATCACCGCCGCCGTGGGAACCGGGCGGTCGGCCACCAGCCGCCGCGACGAGATCATCGCCCGTGCGAGCAGGATCCCGAGCAGGACGATCAACGCCATCCGCATCGCCAGCAGGATCAGATGCTTCAGGCGCAGCTTGCTGATATTGGCCTGGTGGGTTTTTCTGACGAACTGCGTCGCCGGAAACACCACCCGCCGCGGCCGCGTGCGAAGGATCAGATGGATGACGACCGGGGCGATGGCCGCCCCCGCGGCACCGAGAATCATCGGAAGAAAGACAAACGTCAGTGCAAGCATCCCAGGGGCTCAAACGCAACTTGCAGTTTCACCACCCCGGTCTACAATCGTCCGTGTCCAGCAATACCCAACAGCGTAACCGATGGCGGGACCCATTGCCATGACGGAGATCCACATCCAGCGGGGCGACCTGACCGCCTGCGCGGTCGACGCCATCGTCAATGCCGCCAACAACGATCTGATGCTCGGCGGCGGCCTGGCCGGGGCGATCCGCAAGCGGGGCGGGCCGGCGATTCAAAAAGAGTGCGACCGCCACGGGCCCGTCCAGGTCGGCGAGGCCGCGATTACCGGGGGGGGGAACCTGCCGGCGAGATACGTCATCCACCAGGCGTCGATGGGCCTGGGCGGGCGGACCACCGCCGAGTCGCTGCGCTCCTCCACCCGCGCCGTGCTTGAGCTCGCCGAGGACAACGGAGTCAAGACGCTGGCATTTCCCGCCACCGGAACGGGGATTGCCGGGTTCCCCGTGCGCCACTGCGCCGAGATCATGCTCCGCGAGGTCCGCGCCCACGTCGCCGCAGGGACCCAGCTCACCGACGTGTACTTCGTGCTGTTCGATGAGGCAGCCTGCAAGGTGTTCCGTGAGGTCTACGAGAAGGACTCCGATCTCTAGCGGCCGCCGGAGCCGCCGAAGGAACCACCGCACGGGATTCCAAGGAACAAACCGCCTCCGCGGGCGTTCCACCACGTGGGAGCACACCATGGCAAAGCGGCTTTCGATGTTCGGGGCTGTGGGCATCTGCCTGGCGATTGCCTGGGTCCGGGCCGGCGAGGCCGACCCCGGCGGCGCCGGCAAGCAAGGCGACCCGAACGCTCCCGCTCCGCCGAAGGCCCAACCCCAACCCAAGAAGCCCGGCGGCAACCTCGAGTACTGGCTGAACCAGGCGGCGACCGCCCCCGCTGAGTCGCCCGAGACCCAACCGCGGGAGTCCGGCGCGCCCGGGCAGGACAAAGACCCTTTCCGCCGCCCCGACGCCTTGCCGGGCGTTCTGCGTACCTCGCAGGGAACGGTGCTGCCGGGCTGGCTGTACACCACGCTGGACAAGCCCTGGATGGTCTGGATCGAGAACGAGAAACGCTGGCGGCGGATTCCCTTCGTCACCGTCCTCAGCATCACCGCCGTCGTGGTCGAAGAGAAGATGGAGCTGAAATGGCGGTGGAAGGAGATGGGCGTCCCGGAACGCGTCTACACGGGCGAGTCCTATCCCTCCCGAATGCTCAAGTGGCGGTTCCGGCTCATCGACGGGACCGAGCTGGTCGGAGACGTCAAAGGCCAGCCCCTCTGGGTCCAACTGGCCGACAAGAAGGCCGGTCCGTTCGTGCTCCACGAGCGACTCAAGGGAACCACCGAACAGAAGCTGAACGACCTGGTGCATGTCCAGAAGGTCTTCGTCTCCCGAAGGTTGATGGAAGAAGTTGTCGCCGACCGGAAGAGACGGGACGAGAA
>DASRZG010000309.1:0-2533 GCA_035686585.1 Phycisphaerae bacterium | reverse complement strand
GGTGCCGACGATCCCGCGGGGTGCGATGCTGCCGGCCGGGAGCCGGTTCCTCCTCGTGGCCGGCCGGTGCATCAGCGGGGACAAGGAGGCCCACTCGGCCTACCGGGTGGAGGCCCCCTGCATGGCCACCGGCCAGGCCGCCGGCGCGATGGCGGCGCTGTCCGCCCAAACCGGCGCCGACCCGGAAGACTTGCCCATCCCCGACGTCCACGCCATGCTTCGGCAACACGGTGCGATCGTTCCCGGTGACGTGGAGATCGAATAGTCGCCGGAAAAGGATGGGTGCCACAGGGTGCTCGTCGACGATCCCGCAGGGATCGGCGATCCGCCGTTGCGGGTCGAAGACCCGCGGCGGCGGACAGCCCCAAGGGGGCGAGCCTGTGCGGGAAGGAGGTGGGACCTCAAATCGTGGCCCCTCCCGCTGCCTGCACGGGCTGCAAGCAGCCCGTGGCACCCAATTCCTGGGCCTGTATGGAAAAGGAGCGGCATGCTCGACTCGTGGTTGTTCCCGCTGCCTGCACGGGCTGCAAGCAGCCCGTGGCACCCAATTCCTGCCCCTGGCGCCGCAGCCACGTTGTTCGCACCCGTATCTCGACCCGGGGGAGCAACCTCCGATCCGTTCTCCGCGGTCTCCGCGTCCTCCGCGGTTCATGGACCGCCCGGATCAGCGCCCGGGAAACTCCACCAGGCACGTCGAAAGGGACGGGAGGGTTAGTCTCTCGCACGCACCGGCCGTGGTCTCGGCGGTCTTGGCGCCGTTGATGTACACGGTCAGCTTCGCCCCGCCCGGCGGGCGCCGGCCGGCGACGGCGAAGCCGTAGGGGAAGCTCAACTCCTCCGCGGCCATGTTGACGAAGACAAACCCCCGCCGCCCGTCGGGCAGCTCCCACGCGCTGGCCATCACGGGCGGGTGGGCGACCTCGATGTCCATCGCCTCGCCCTTCTCCCACCGCCGGTACCGCCACGTGCGGTCTTCGACCGCGGGCGCCTCGGCCGCCAGCATCTCGCCGAAGCTCAGGTACGGCAGGCCGCACCCGTGCCCGGTGGCGACGAGGGCCGCCAGCAGCTTGCGCTGGTCGGCGTGAATCTTGCCGGGGGCCGGGAGCATATCCTGCTCGCCGTAGGCCGACAGCAGTTGCCACCACGCCATGTTGGTCGAGGGCGTCGCGCCGGCGACGAAGTACCTGCCCATCTGGAGGATCTGGTACGGGTCGGGCCCGACGCTGTTCTGGACGTCGAAGCTGATCGCCCTGCTGAGGGGGTGGTAGACGAAGGCGAACGCCGGCACGACGTGGCTGCCCCGCCCGTTGCCGGGCCACTGGTCCAGGTGCCCCGCGCGGGAGACCCACGTGTCCAATTGCGGCAGCAGCAGCTCCTGGGCGTCCTCCAGGCTCGTGGCGAAGTCGGCCGTGACCGCCCTGCCCGCCTTGCGGGCGGCGGCCATGAAATCGGCGATGGCCTGGATCGTCCACGGCCCGGGCCCGCTCTCGTGGCCGTGGGCGGCGCTGTAGCACGGCGGGCAGGCGCCGCCGTTCATCTGGTCGAACTCGAACAGGACCAAGCCGGCCTCGGCGCAGCGGCGGGCGGTCTGGCGGAAGTGCTCGGCCGTGAAGGGATGGGCCGGGCACATGTAGGCCGTCACGCCGTCCCAGTTCTGGGTGGGCTGGCGGATGACGGGCTTTCCGTCGGGGCCGATCACGCAGATGCCGCGGGCCTTCTCGTCGAACCGGTCGGTGAAGTCGAACCCGAGGACGTGATAGGCCTTGCCGGGGCAGGCGTCGCGGCGGATCATCCACTTCAGGCCCGCGATCATCGCCATCAGCCGCGCCCGCTCGGGCCGGACCGAATCGGCCACGCCCTGGATGGCCTCGTCCGAGGGGTGCATGGGGAAGTAGAACGGCGAGCAGTACTGCCCGTACCGCTCCCAGCCGCGGACGTCGAGCAGGATGTTGGCGGCGCCGGTCTCGGTCCGCCAGGTGCGGACCACGTCAGGCCACTTGTCCAGCGGCACGACGTGCTTGCCCATCCCCAGCGGACGGAAGACCCCGCCCAGCGTGAGGAAGCCCTCCCGCAGCCACTGGGGCGGGAGGG
Source organism: Phycisphaerae bacterium (assembly GCA_035686585.1). GTDB lineage: Bacteria > Planctomycetota > Phycisphaerae > SM23-33 > SM23-33 > DASRZG01. Next base: position 442 of record DASRZG010000309.1, on the reverse strand, counting down.
CGTCGCCGGCCTTGGGCTTCGCCCACCACTGCTTTCGGGCCCAGGCGCGGTAGATCGTCGCGGCCGACATCCAGTTGCCATCGCACGGCGCCAGGACGATGGGGCCGCTGGCGAACGCCCTGCCCGCGACGGCGGGCAACTGATGGCCGACGCCGAACTCCATCCGGTCGCGCTGGCGGTTGAAGACCGCCCGAAAGTCCTTGGGCCGGCCCTCGGTGTCGCGGGTCTGGACCGTCAGCCCGCCGGCGTCGTCGTAGTAGGCCATGAACTGCATCGACGCGCTGCCGGGCCAGGTCCGGCCGTTCCATCCCCGCCGGATCAGCCCCTCGCGGGTGGCCACGTATCCGTCGGCGCCGGGCATGAACAGCTTGACCGACCGGGCGCTGTCGCCGAGCTTGCCCGGGATCAGCAGGTACGGGAATCGGACCTCCTCCAGCACCTT
>DASRZG010000308.1:0-3321 GCA_035686585.1 Phycisphaerae bacterium | reverse complement strand
CATCAGGTGGCTTTCGAGGGTTTCGGCCGGGCCCGAGAGGATCCTGCTCCGGTCGCCGGTGGCGACGGCGGCGAGGAAGCTCTGCATCAGGCGGCCGTCGCCGCCCCCGTGGCCGCCGGTGATGGAGGCGTCGGTGGCGGCGGTGTCGATCTCCGTCCAGGTGTCGGTCAGGAAGTCCAGGTGCCGCAGCACCCGCCCGTCGCCGCGGATCTCGCCGCGGGTGCCGTGGACCAGCGTCCGCCGCCCGCCGTGGGCGTTGAAGGCGACCATCGCGAACCCGGCCGTCCTGCCCCCCTCGAACTCCATGTTCACCACCTGGTGGTCCACCACGTCGTTGTCGCAGGCGTACACGCACCGCCCGTACGGGCCGGTGCGGAGGGCCTCGGTGATCGACTCGGCCGTCACCTCGCGGGCCAGGATGCTCACCGGCCAGCCCGTGTTCCCGGCGGCCAGGCGGTCCAGGTAGATGTGCTGGGCGGAGTAGGGGCAGTCGGGCGCGACGGGGCAGTCCAGGCAGCGATCGGCCGCCCCGGCCGGGCGGTTCTCCGGCCGGAAGTGAAACAGCGACCCGAACGACGACACCCGCCGGCAGGGCACGCCCATGACGTACCGCAGCCAGTCGATGTCGTGGCAGCTCTTGGCCAGCAGCATGGCGGAGGAGCGGGCCTCGTTGGACCAGTTGCCGCGGACGAAGGCGTGGGCCTGGTGCCAGTAGCCCACCGGCTCGACGCGCTGGATGTCGACCACCTCCCCGACCGCCCCGTCGGCGATCATCGACACCAGCTTCTGGGTGTAGTCTGTGTATCGCAGCACGTGGCAGACGGCGAAGAGGATGTCGTTGTCGACCGCCGCCTGGACGATCCGGCGGCAGCCGGCCTCGTCGGGGGCCATGGGCTTCTCCAGCAGCATCGCGTAGCCGCGGGCGGCGAAGGCCTCCGCCGGCTCGACGTGCATGGTGTCCTGCGTGGCGATGATCACCGCGTCGGCCATGCGATCCCGATCCGCGGCCTCGCGCCAGTCGGCGAAAACGTTGCCCGCCGGGATGCCGTGCGCCTCGACCATCGCGCGGCGGTACTCCTGCCTCGGCTCGGCCACCGCCACCACCTTGGCCTCGTCGGGATGGCTCAGGGCGTACCGCCCGTACCCCGTCCCGCGCGATCCCGCCCCGACGACCAGCAGCCTCACCGGCTTCATCCGCTGCTCCTTGCTGAAATTGCCCGGGCTTCGTCGCCCGGGATGCCCCATGATGGTTTCGCGTCGCGGCCCCGTCAATACGGGGCCGGCCGGCAGGGCGCGGCGAGTGGATCCCAAACCTGGGGCATCTGTGGTGCTCCGGCGGCTGTAGCTGACCGGAGCGAAGCGGGGGCGCCCTGGCAAAGGCCCCCGCCAGGCGAGGCCGAGAGGCCCGACGGACCGCTTGAACGGCGCCGGGCCGGGCGGATAGGATACGGACCGATCGAACTGGTTGGCGGCCGGCGGTGGGTCGGCCGGAGAGCACCTGGAGTGTCACCCGTCTCGCAAACGGTCCATTCCGAATCGCCCGCGGGGCCCGTGAGGGACCTGACGGTGTTCTTCCCCTTCCACGACGAGCGGGAGAACATCGAGCGCGTCGCGCGGGCGGCGGTGGAGGTGCTCGACGGGCTGTCGCTGGAGTATGAGGTGCTGCTGGTCGACGACGGCAGCACGGACGGGACGGGCGCGATCGCCGATTCGCTGGCGGCGTCCGATTCGCGGATCCGGGCGCTGCACCATCCCGTCAACCGCGGCTACGGGGCGGCGCTGCGGACGGGCTTCGCCAACGCCGCCAGGACGTGGGTGTTCTACACCGACGGCGACGGGCAGTTCGACCTGGCCGATCTGCCGAAGGTGCTGGCGCTGGCGGGCGAGTACGACATCGTCAGCGCGTATCGCATCGGCCGGAAGGAAGGCCTGGTGCGGAAGCTGATGGCCTGGTGCTGGGGGAGGGCGGTCCGCGCGGTGCTGGGGGTGCGGGTCCGGGACGTGGACTGCGCGTTCAAGCTGTACCGGCGGGAGCTGTTCGATCACATCGAGATGCAGTCGGAAGGGGCACTGATCGACGCGGAGATCCTGGCGCGGGCGGCCCGCGCGGGCTACACGGTGGGGCAGGTGGCCGTGCCGCACTACCCGCGGCGGAGCGGGCAGTCCAGCGGCGGGAATCTCGGCGTGGCCCTGCGGGCGGTGCGCGAGCTCCTGCGGCTGCGAAAAAGCATCCGGGCGACACCGAAGGTAAAGTGATGCCGAGACGCCAAAGCCAGACGAGCGACCGGCTGGTGCGCGGCCAGGCCTCCGCGGGTGTCATGGCGATCGTTCGCCGCCCGGCCGTGCAGGCGGGGGCGATCGCCCTGCTGGCGCTGGTGGTCTACCTGCCCGTCCTGAATGCGGGGTTCGTCTGGGACGACGACGACTACGTCACCGGCAACGAGACGGTCCGCGACCCTGACGGGCTGCTGCGGATCTGGACCGACCGCCGGGCCAACACGCAGTACTATCCGCTGGTGTACAGCTCGTTCTGGTTGGAGCACCGGCTCCACGGCTTGCGGCCGATGGGCTACCACCTGACCAACGTGGTCCTGCACGCGGGCGTCGCGTGCCTGCTGCTGGTGCTGCTGCGGCGGCTGTCGGTGCCGGGGGCGTTTGTGGCGGCGGCGGCCTTCGCGGTGCATCCGCTGTGCGTGCAGTCGGTGGCGTGGGTCACGGAGCGCAAGAACGTGCTGATGGGCGTGCTCTACCTGGGGGCGCTGCTGGCGTACTGCCGGTTCTGCGGGATCGGCCGAGCCGCCCAGGGCCGGCGCGACTGGCGGTTCTACGCCCTGTCGGCGGGGCTGTTTGTGCTGGCGCTTCTGAGCAAGACGGTGGCGTGCTCGATGCCGGCGGTGATGGCGGTGCTGTTGTGGTGGAAGCGCCCCAAGCTCCGCTGGGCCGACGTCTGGCCGCTGCTGCCGCTGCTGGTGGTGGGGGGCCTGATGGCCGCCGTGACCAAGTCCATCGAGGACAACTTCTTCCAGCAGTCCTCCCAGGGCCCGCTGGCATGGCTCGCCGAGCGGACGCTGATCGCCGGCAGGGCGCTGTGGACCTACGCCGCCCGCGTCGTCTGGCCGGTGAAGCTGACGATGTTTTACCCGTCGTGGCACATCGACCCGACGGCGTGGTGGCAGTGGCTGCTGCCGGTGACGGCGGCCGGGGCGATCGCGGCCCTGTGGCTGCTCCGGGGCCGCCTGGGGCGCGGGCCGATCGCGGCCGTGGCCATCTTCACCGGGCACCTCTTCCCGGCCCTGGGATATTTCAACGTCTACTTCCAGC
>DASRZG010000307.1:0-13506 GCA_035686585.1 Phycisphaerae bacterium | reverse complement strand
CGCGAAATCCAGGTCCTCCGAGAAGCGGTTGGTGCCGTGAAAGATGCGGAGGCACGTCCCGCCCTCAAAGGCCGCCTTCTGGAGAAAGCCGGTCCGGCCCAGAGAAGCCAGGACGATCTCCTGCGTGATCTCGCGCAGGGCCTGCTCCTCTTCCAGCGTCGATCGACACCCGTACCCGGCCAGCCGGTCCCGGATCATCCGCACACTCATCGCCTCAGGTCCTTACGCAAGCCCTCCAGGAAACGCCGCACCCGCCGGGACGAGTAGTTGTCCTTGAGCCGGTCGAAGGCCGTGGCCTCGATGCTGCCCAGAGACGCCTCATCCACGCGCATGCTCTCGATGACGGGACCGGCGGAATCCCAATCCCGCTTGTGAACATAGACGTAGTCCGCCAGTGCCTTCAGCGGCGAGGCCAGCAGGAAGCTTCCGCCGCCGGCCCTCCCGACACGGCCCACCCCGGCGTAGAACGTTGCCTGTGGGACGCGCGTAAAGCTGAACAGGCCCAAAGGCGTTTCGTACTCACGCGAACGGCCGACACAGACGCTGGTGACGGCATAGACGGCTTCGGGGATCCAGCCGTGCTGTGACAGGGCGGTCTCCAGGCTGACGTAGCTGGGCCCGTAGATCCGCTGGGCCAGCGTGAGGGGGTCGATCTTCTCCCGCAGGTACTTGTCGGACACGCAGTAAAGGCCGCGATGGACGCGCGCGACCTCCCCGCTGGCCAGGGCGCGCTTCAGCAGGCTGTACTGCCGCTGATCCGTGCCGGCGACCCAGCAGGCGACCTCAGGCCGGGTGAACACGCCCCCGGGGGCCCTCGCCACCGCGATTTCAGTCAGCCTCTGCATACATGCCCCAAACTGGCGAATTCCGCCAGTATCTTACAACATGGTATCGGCTCAGAAGCGGTTTCGACAGGAGGGAATGCGGTTCCAACCCCTATTTCGCCCCCGGCCATCGTGGCCGGGGGTTGAACCATCAACGACAGCACAGTGCCCCCCATCCCACCTCAAACCACCTCCAGCCCATCCCTGTCCGGCAGGGGTTCGAGGGGCGCCGACGGCAGGGCCTGGTACCAGTAGGCCACCGAGGCGATGTCGTCCTGCAGCGGCAGGTAGCGCCCGCCGCTCCGCCAGCCCAGCGCCTGGATCGTCACGCGGAGGTCCCGCTCGAACCGGATCGGGTCGGTGATGTGCCAGCGGTACATCCCGAATCGCTGCTGGGATTCGTACAGGCCGTCGGGGCGGATCACCTGGTGCAGGCCGGTGTAGGGGGTGGTGAACTCCTGGTAGCGGTGCTCCGTCTGGTTCTCGAAGTTGTACGAGCCGCAGAAGTAGTCCTCCGTGCCCGTGCCGGCGATGGTGGGGAACTCCCCGTCGCCGTCCATGTAGAACTTGATCTCGCCCTCCCCCCACCAGCGGCAGTTGTTGACCTGCCAGGCCATGTACGTACCGACGTAGTGTCCTTGGCCCTTGACGCCGTCCAGGAGGGTGTAGACCTGCTTGTACGGCAGCGGGTTGGTCCGGCGGAACTGGGCGTGGAAATATGCGGCCTCGGCCGGCACGTCGGTGAGGGTGTAGTTGATCTGGTAGTACAGCACCATCTTCTCTTCGGCGATGTTGGTCATGGTGATCCGGCAGCGCTTGCGGAAGGGCATCTCCCAGTAGCAGTTGAAGGCGCTGCCGGGGTTGACGCAGACCGCCAGGGACGTCAGCGGGGCGAACTTGCCCCAGCCCATGGCGAAGAAATCGCCCACCGGGCACTCGACGGAGGGGTGCTCCTGGCCGTCCCAGTAGATCCGCAGGATGCTGAACCGCCAGTGGCCGCCGGCGGTCATCCAGATCTGCTGGATCGCGCCCGGCCCGTCGACGTCCGCCAGCGTAGCCGTCTCGCCCGGTTGGATCACGATCGACGGGGAGATCTTCCACCCCTGCCCCAGCTCCCGCGCGCAGCCGGCGCCGGTGCCCTCGGTGGCCATGCCGGCCTTGCCCTTCTCGCCGGTGAAGTTCTCCGGGCTGATCGACCGCGTCTTCGCCGACGAAAGCCGGCACAGGTTCCCCATGCTCATGCCCAGTCCGTCAAATGCCACTGGTCGTCTCCTTTGCCCCGCGCGCCCGGGCGAACGCCCGGGCATCCCGGCTCTTCATCCGACGCCATTGTGCCATCCGCCGCCGCCGCGGGCAACCAGGCTGTGGGCACCGGAACCGCCCTTCCTGAACTTCGGCGCGCAGGCGTGGGACGGGGATGCGGAACGAGCATGCGGCAAATGGCGCTGACGGGTGCAGCCGGTGCATCCAGGATCGCCGGCGGCGGGGATGCATGACCGGTCATGCGTTCAGCCAGAGCCGGTGGCGGGTCAAGCACATCGTCGCCCACGGGATCGACCTGGAGGGCGCGGTGTCCGGGCCGCCCTGGGCACGCCCCGGGGCCGGCCCGGCGCCGATACCCCTTTGTGATCCCCCCAATCCCTTGTGTCCGGGCCGCAGAATCCGTAGCATCCATGCTGTTGAACATGTCCCTTTCCTGCAGGAGGACGGATCATGAAGACCGCATCGGTATTCGCGTCGGCGGTGGTGCTGCTGGCGGCCTCGGCCGCCGTGGCCGGGACGCTCCGGCTTCAGAACGGCACGTCTCCGGCGCCCGACTACGCCGGCTGCGTGGACACGCGGATCAGCGTCTACAACGACCAGGAGGCCCGCGGCCCGCGGAACGGCGACGGCAAGACCAGCGAGCTGCGGACGTTCAGCACCGCCCGACGGATCCTGGTTCGCTTCGACCTGTCCCCCATCCCCGCCGACCAGCCCATCCGCCGCGCCCTGCTGCGGGTGTACTGCATCGACGCCACATCACTGAGCTCGTCCATGCAGGCGGCGCCGCTGACCCAGGCATGGGACGAATCCGCCACCGGGTTCGAGCACACCAAGACCGACGACGAGAAGACCCCCGCGGGCAACTGGGCGACCAAGGGCGGCGACTACGACGACAAGGCCGTCCTGACCGCGCCCTGCCGCGGCGGGCCGTTCGGGCAGGGCTTCGAGTTCGACGTCACCGGCCTCGTCGCCGACTGGCGGGCGGGCAAGCGGCCCAACCACGGGCTGATCCTCTGGTCGTGCCAGCACACCGAGCACCGCATCGCCTCCTCGGAGTGGTTCATCCCGTCCTACCGGCCCGAGCTGCTGGTCGAGGCGGGCGGGGCCGAGGAGCTGACGCCCTGGGCCGCCGCCCCGGCCGCCCCCGCCCTGTCGCCCGTCGCCGCCACCCCGGCTGCCCCCGACAAGGGCCTCAAGCCGGCCACGATCCGCTGGGGCAACCGCAACGACGCCCAGTTCACCGCGCCCATCGAGGGGACGTATTACAAGACCAGCCCGAAGTTCCCCGGCGACTGGTCGTGGATGCCCATGCTCCGCATCGGCGGCGGGGCGGGCGACACGAACACCGCCGCCGTCACGGTCGACCTGACCGGCGTGTCCGCCGACGCGGCCGTCGGGTCCGCCAAACTCCGCCTGTATGTCGTGGCCGGCTCCAAGGACGCCCGCTTCGGCGCCTACTTGCCGGCCCCCGCCCCCGCCGGCGGGCCGGTGCGGGCCCAGGGGCTTCCGGTGGCGGTCGCCAAGGCCGTCTTCCCGCCGCCCAAGGACGCCGACCCGCGGCCCTATATCGAATGGGATATCACCGGCGCGGCCCGGGCGAACCTCGGGAAGCGCCTGACGCTCGTGCTCAACGCCGACCTGGAGGGCGGATCGCTGGACGTGTACTCGTCCCGGTATGATGACCCGGCCCTGCGGCCCGTGCTGGAGATGGCCGTCGCCGCCGACGTGAAGGTCCCGGCGCCAACGGCCGGATTCTCCCTGCTCGAAGCCCCGGCCGGCGATTACTGGGTCGAGCCGATGAAGCGCGTCCACGCCCGCTTCGCCGGCACGGCCGGGGCCCTGGGCCAGTACGGCGACAGCATCACCATCACCATGGCCTTCATGGCCCCGCACTCCTACGGCAAGACGTGCATCCCCGCCACCTGCCCGCCGGAGGTGGCGGAGAAGCTCAAGGTCCTCGATGCCCACGCCAAGCGCGACTTGTGGAACAAGTGGAAGGACCCCGAGTACGGCAACAACGGCAGCATGACCATCGCCTGGGCCTTCGCCAACGTCGACTCCTGGCAGAAGGTCTGCAAGCCCGAGGTGGCGGTGATCCTGTTCGGCACCAACGACGTCAGCTACGGCCCGGTCCCGCCGGACCACACCGAGATGCTGGCCGCCGTCGTCGACCGCTGCCTGGCCGACGGGACCATCCCCATGCTCACCACGCTACCCCCGCGCGGCGACCAGAAGCGAAGCGAGCACATCCTGAACCGCGTTCGGGAAATCCGCCGCGCTCAGCTCGCCGTCGCCCGGGCGAAACAGATCCCCCTGATCGACCTGTACGCCGAGATGCTCTCGCGCCAGCCGGAGGAATGGGACAAGATCCTCATGGGCGACACCCTCCACCCGTCCTACCGCGACCCGTGGAAGATGGACTTCACCGCGGAGGGCCTGAAAAACTCCGGCTACACGCTGCGGTCGTACCTGACCATGATGAGATGGGTGGAGGTGATCGAGAAGGTCATCCAGCCCGCCCCCATCGCCGCCGCCAAGTGAGCAGGTGACGCCATGGACATGACCCAGGCGCGGATCCATACCGTCTACGGTAACAACGTCCTTCAATGCCACACCTGCCTGATCACGGGGGCGGGCGGGGCGGTGCTGGTGGACCCGGGCTCGGGCTACTGGCGGGCGGAGGTGGCCGAGGGCATCGCCGCGGCGGGGGTGGACCCCAAGGACGTCTCGCACGTCCTGCTGACCCACTGCCACGTTGACCACGCGCGAGGCGCCCACCTTTGCCGCCGGGACGGCATGGCGATCGTGGCGTCGGCCTACACCGCCGAGGTCCTCCGCGCCGGCGGGCACCAGGTGTGGTACGAGTTCCCCGACAAGGTCGTCCCCTGCGAGGTGGACCACGTCGTCGCCGACGGGGACGTGCTGGAGCTGGCGGGGCTTGCCATCCGCGTCCTGCACACCCCCGGCCACACACCCGGGTGCCTGAGCTTCCTCGTCGAGTCCGACCGCGGCCTGGCGGCCTTTACGGGGGACCTGCTCTCCGGCAACGGCCAGCCCGGATGGGCGGGCAGTGAAGGCTTCTCGGCCGAACAGACCCTGGCCAGCACCGAGAAGCTCCTGGCCGCCACCCCCGACGTCGTGTACTGGGGACACGGCATGATCGAGCCCCCCGCGTGTGACTGGCTGCGACGGGGACTGAATCTGGGCAGAGCCGGCAAGTGGAAGCCGCACGCCGAATTCCACCCGGACGTCGTCCCCCCGGCGGGCCGCTGAGGCCGCGCCGGTCAGATGGTGTATTGGAGCACCCGCTTGCTGACCCGCTCGCGGTCGGCGTCGACGAGGTCCTGAAAGGTAGTGTTGTCGTAGATGTCGGCGATGGCCAGGCGGATCTTCTCCCACATGGGCAGGAAGACGCAATCGCCGTGCAGCGCACAGTGCTGGTCCGAGACGTCGATCGAACAGCCCACCGGGCGGACGGGCCCCTGGAGGAACCCGATCACCTCGCCCACGGTCAGGTCCGCCGGCTCGCAGGCGATAGAATACCCCCCTCCGTTGCCGCGCTTGGAGCCGATGAACCCCGGCTGCTTCAATTGACCTAAGATCACCTCCAGGAACCGGGCCGGGATGTCCTGGCACTTGGCGATCACGGCGATCTTCACCGGACCCTGGCCTCTACGCTTGCATAGCTCAAATACTGCTCGAAGGGCATACTGCGTTCTGCGCGGGATAAACATAGCTCTCGCCTTCCTCAAGACATTTCAACACATCAGGATATTAAAGCCGACTTTCCAGGTCAAGTACTTCCCCGAAACTCGCCGGCGCTCTCGGTTGGGTGATCGAACCCCCGGCCACAAGGGCCGGGGGCGAAATAGCTCGCGGGACCTACCCCCTGGCGTCCGCCTATTTCGCCCCCGGCCGCCCACGCCCCCGGCGCGGGTGGCCGGGGGTTGGACCCCACACGCTCCCGCATGGCTTGGCGCCTGGGCACAGGGCAACGTCCGCCCGTGCAACCACTCACCGACGATCCTGGGCAACATCCGCGAGATGCCCTTCGCCGAGATGGCCCGCGGCGAGGCGATGGCGGCATTCATGAACGCCCGGCCCGCTTTCTGTGCCGGCTGCGGGCTCGAGACCACCTGCCAGGGCGGCTGCAAGGCCGCCGCCGAGGCCTGGGGCGGATCCGCCTCGGCCATGGACCCCTTCCTGGCCGCCTTCGCCGACCGGGCGGTCCGTTGTGGGAGTTGAACCCGCTTGCCGCCGGCGCCGCGGCCGGGGTATGCTGAACGCAACAGCGCGGGAACCTCCCACCGAGATCAGGAGTTGTCCCCATGGACGATTCACCGATCCGCAAGGTGCCTCTGATCCTCCTGACGGTCCTGGTGTGCGTGCCGGCAATCGGCGTGGGGTATGTCTTCGGGGGGATGGCCTCGTTTCTGTACACCTTCTACGCCGCTCTGCCGGACCAAGCCCCGCCCGATCCGGGGCTGGCCGTGCAGGGGCTGGGCAACCTGTTCGGTAGCGTGGGCGGGCTGTTGGCGGGAATGCTTTGGTCAGCGCTGATGATCCGGCACGTGGTGCGGGGGAGGCTCACGCTGCGCGGGCTGTTCGGGATGGGAGTGGTCTGGGGTGCGGTGGTCGGCGGGCTGGCGGGGATGTTCTCCCATGCGGGCATGGCGATGGTGACGGGCAGGCAGTACTACGTGGCCGGGCTGCTCTTTGGCGTCGGCGCGGGGGTGTTCTTCGGCCTGATCTGCGCCGGCCTGGCCTGCGCCGCGGCATGGCGCGCCCGCCCGCTGCATTACGACACGCAGGCCCTCCGGCGGGCCCAGGCGGCTGGGGAAGGCCGTGCCTGAGATCCGCCCCAGGATGGCGCCGTTGGTGCCGCTGGCGGCGTTCATGTGTGCGTTGGGTGCGGTGGCGGGGGGGCTGTTCGGGTCGTTTTCCTCGTGGCTGTACGGCTCGCCCCTGGACCCCGTGCCGGCGGGGATGGTGACGCTGGGCGGGAGCGCAGGTGCGTGGGCCGGTCTGGCGGCGGGGATCGCGTGGTCGTGGGTCATGATCCGCAACATCCTCGGAAAGCGGATGCCGCTGGAGCGCATCCGAGTCGAGGGGATCACCTGGGGTGTGGTCGTCGGCATCCTCGCGGGAGTGGTTCCTCACGCCGTCATGGCGACGGCGGCGCGGATGCCGGTGCTGGTCTGCCTGATCGGGGCTGTCTTCGGCGCGAACGTCGGGTGGATCGCGGGGCGGATCTCTTCGAGGGTCGCCTGCGTGCAGGCTCAGCGGGTCTGGCCCGGCCTCTACGGGCGGTCGCCTTGGCAGCGGGCGTCGCTGCTGAACGTGCTGGTAATGTTCCGCGGCCTGCCTGGCAAGGTCCCCGCGCGGCACCTGCTGGGGCTGCTGTGGCGGCTGCGGAAGGAGAAGCCTCACGTGTTTGCCGGGCAGGTGCGAGTCAACACGTTCTTCCCGCCCTTTCCCTCACGGGCGTTCGAGCGGTTCCGCGAGGTGGTGATTCAGCGGCGCCGAACGCCGTTTTCGGCCTACCTGGCCGTGACGCACGAATGCCCATACCGTTGTGATCATTGCAGCGTAGCCGGACGGGACGGGGCGGCGATGACGGGGGGGCAACTGCTCGACGTGATCGGGCAGATCAAGGCCCTCGGCACCTGCACGCTCGGGCTGACCGGGGGCGAGCCGATGCGGCGGGCGGACCTGCCCGAACTGGTGGCCGCAGCCGGGCCGGAGATGGCGACGGTCGTCTTCACCACGGGCTTCGGCCTGGACGCCGAGGCCGCCGAGCGCCTCGCCCGTGCGAGGGTAACGTGCGTGACGGTGGGCATCGAATCGGCGCGCCCCGCCGACCACGACGCCGTGCGGGACGTTCCCGGCTCGTTCGAACAGGCTGCCCGGGCGGTCCGGGCATGCCGCAACGCGGGCATCTATACCGCCATCTCCACCGTGGCCACCCGCCCGCGGTTGCGGTCGGGCGCCCTGGACGCGATGCTGAGGCTGGGCTGGCAGTGGGGCGCAAGCGAGTTCCGCATCCTCTCGCCCGTGGCCACCGGGGCGGCGGCGGGACGCCAGGACTTCATGCTGGACGAGGCGGACCTGGCCAGGCTGCGGCGCTTCCACGCCCGCAGCAACCGGCGATTGGGCCCGCCGGCGGTGGCGTGCTTCGCCCACCTGGAATCGCCGGGCGTGTTCGGCTGCGGGGGCGGGTACCACCACCTGTACATCGACGCGGCCGGCAACGTCTGCCCGTGCGACCTGACGCCCGCGGCCTTCGGAAACGTCACCGAGCGCCCGCTGGCGGAGATCTGGGAGGAGATGGCCGGACACTTCGGCCTGCCCCGGCGGCGATGCATCATGCGTGACTTGGCGGGGAAGCTGGGAGAGGCACCGCTGCCGCTGTCGGCCGACGATGCCCGCCGCCTGATCCCGCCCCGCCAAGACAATGAGCCTTTGCCCGACGGGTACCGCCACCTGCTGGATCGGTGACGGCATCTTCCCACGCTACATCCCCAGGATCAGAACGTCCGCGGTGGCGGCGATTCCGACCAGGACGCATTCGAGGTAGACGGCCCGGATGGCCGGGCGGACGGGCAGGCGGGTAGAGGCCAAGGCGGCGGCGATGGCGGGGATCGAGCCGGTGGCGTAGATCCACTTGCAGCCGGCGAAGGATGGGCCGATCAGGGCGGCCGCGCCGAGGACGATCGCGGCGTTGGCGACGGTCCGCCATCGTCGCGGGCGGAGGAGGAGGGCAGAGCCGGCCGGGTCGCCCCCGGCGTCGCGGATGTCTTTGAGCATCTCGTAGCCGAAACTGGTCAGGAACATCCAGGCGGGAAAGACCGCCAGCGACCACGCCCGAGGCCCGATTGCCCCCCCGGCCTGTGCCAGCGCCAACGGGTAGATGCTCGTCATCAACACCGCCACCGCGACCTGCTTGAACGGCCCGAGGCGCTTGGACAGCGCGTCGTACGCTGCCAGCCCCCCCGCCACCGCCGCCAGCACGGCGGGAAATGCACCGCTGCCCCATCCACCCAACGCCACACCCGCCGCCATCAGAGCCACCCCCACGACGGCCGCCGACCGACGCGGCACCTTCCCCGACGCCACCGGGCGGCGCGGCGCGTTGACCCGGTCCACCGCCACGTCGATCGCGTCGTTGAGGGCGTAGGCGCCCGCGATCACCAGCATCAGGGCGGCAGAGGCCGCCGCCGTCGACGCCCAGCGCCCCGCCATGTCCCCGCCGGCGGCGTAGGACACCGTCAGCGTGAACGTCAGCGCCATCGGCACGCTATAGTGCGGGCGGCAGAGGCGGATCAACGCGAGCACGGCTTGACCCCCACGGCCGCGAGATAGCGGTGCGTCACCCGGACGCCCGACCCATTGCCCGACCGCTGCCGGAGGATCTCGGCGAAGCGCGCGAAGACGGCCTCGCGATCGGCCTCGTTGGCGGCGAACTCGAACCCGGCGGCCGCCCCGGTCGCGGTCAGCCGTTCCAGGGCGGCATGCCCATCCGGCACGGTGTACGCCCGGGCCCCGCCCCAGCAGTCCCGCACGCCGATCCCCGCGTTTCGCATCAGCGCCGCCAGCAGGTGCCGGTGGGGCAGGAACCGAACCTTGGTGACGTGGCGCAGGCTTTCGGGGCGCTCGGCGAAGGTCAGCACCGACGCCCACAGCACCTCGGCCAGACTGGTCAGGGAGTTGTCGAGGATCCCCACGCGCCCGCCGGGGCGAAGCACGCGCCCGATCTGGACCAGGACCCGGGCGGGCGTGGAATAGCCCAGGCCCCAGGCGCTGGTCACCACGTCGGCGCTGGCTGTCGGCTGGGAACGCAGCAGCGCCAGCATGTCCGCCTGAACGAACCGGCATGACGGGCCATGGCGGGCCCGGGCGACGGCGAGCATCCCGGACGAGGCGTCCACGCCCACCACCGGCCCGCCGGTCCGCCGCGCCAGCTCGCCCGCCACGAAGCCCGTCCCGCAGCCCAGGTCGATGCACCGCGCTCCCGCGGGCGGGTCGAGACGATCGAGCATCTCCCCTGACAGATCCCGCATGTGCCCGGTCCAGGCCCGGTCATACCCGCCGGCGATCCGGTCGTAGCTGTCCCGCACCAGATCGGCCGTCCGCTCCGGCTGGGACCACCACAGCCGGACCATCCGCGCCGCCAGGGCGAGCCAGTGTTTTCGCTGCGGGCTGGGCAAGTCCGTCTTCAAGACGACCTCCCGGGACAGATGGATCAGGAAAAGAGCTTCTCGAGGAGCTCGTCGCGTGACAGCCCCGCGTGTTCGGCCACGCTGCGGAGGATGTTGCTGAGCGTCCCCACCTTCAGCGAGGGAGGATCGGGGATCGTAACATGGTGCTCGCCCCCGACCGTCGTCGTCAGCCGGACGTGGCTGCCCGACCGCCGCGTCACCTCGTACCCCAGCCGCCCCAGCGCCCGGGCCAACTGGGCCCCCGAGAGGTCCCGCGGAAGCCTCACAAGGTCATTACCTCGTCGCGGATGAAGTGCAGGCGGGCGACTTTGGGGCACTCGGGAGCGTCACCGAAGTGGCACAGAACGGCCTCCCGGATGTTGGCGCGCAGCCCATCCAGGTCTTCCGCTTCCGTGAAGATGGATGCACCGACGGCCCTTGCGGTGTACCCGCCATCCGGGTCCTCCTCGATTTGGAATACGATCTCGTTCATAGGCGTTCTGCTCCCGATGGACAGCCCAGGACGCGTTCGCACGCCATTATACTCTCGCCGCGGCCCTCAGCGAGATGGCTTCCCGGCCGCCACCGTTTCGGCCATCAGGGCGTACCATTGGGCGGTCTGGACGACGCCGGAGGAGGGCAGGACGCGGATGGGGTAGCCGGGCAGGTCGATGACGGTATCGTAGTCCGCCCAGTGCCCGCGGACGTGGGTCAGCTTCTCGTCGGTCGGGCCGGGATCGACCGCCACGATCACCCCGGCGGCGCCGGTTTCCTTCAGCCCCCGCGCCTCCCCGTGCGGATATCGCAGGTAGCCCATCCATAGGATCGTGTCGCCGGCCGGCACCTGCCGCGAGAACGCCCGCCAGTCGTAGCTCCGCCCGAACATCTTCACCCGCGTCAGCTCCGACGGCACCACGGCCCCGCGGCCCAGAATGTGCCCGCTGAACACCGCCCACACCACCCCGCCCCGCCGCATGCACCCGGCCATCCGATCCGCGGCCAGGCGAACCTGCCTGGGCTCCGCGGCCGCAAAGGCGGCGATCTGCTTGCGGCAGATCTCCAGGTACCGCCGCCCGATCACGCCGGCGGCGATGGGCTTGATCTTGTACTTCGGGTGCTCGATCGTGCCGGCGACCGATGCGTCCCACTGATGCCCGTCCGGCTCCCAGTCGCTGGCGTAGGTCGACAGCGTCTTGCCCCGGCGTGTGGCGGCCGCGATCATCTCGCCGTGAAGCACCCACCCCAGCGCGGCCGCGGAAAGCTGGCCCGCGCACAACGCCTCCGCCGAGGCGCCGACCGGGGCGCCCGTGTCGATCAGGTGAAGCCGCCCGCCCCATTGAGACCAGCTCACGAAGGGCAGCGACCGCCCGATCTGCGGCCAGACGTGGCTGGACAAATGGATGACAGTCCCCTCCCCGAACCGGGTGCGATATCCGCGGGCCACGAAGTCGATCGAGGCGTGCCGGCTTTCCGTCTCGTTCGGGCGGAAGCACCCGATCAGCAGGACGTCGTTGGGGCCCAGCTTTTCCCCCGACCAGATCTTCGTGAATGGAAATCCCCCCGCCCTGTAGTCGCATTCGTCGGCGAACCCGCCGTTGCCCGATACCCACAGCGTCCCCCCCGCCAGGATCCGCCCCGCCGCCTCCTCGGCCACGGGCACCAGCTTGTCCACCATCGCCCCGGCCCGGTCCAGCCAGTCGATCGCCGCCGCACACACCGACTCCGTCGCCCCCGCCGGCGCGGTGGCGGGGCGGCCGCCCCCGGCGGGGAAGGAAATGATCCCCGGCCCGGCGGGTTGGGTCGCGGGGGACTGGGCGGGCGCCGGCAAGGCGGCCAGCAACACGGTCGCGGCGATCAGCAGGGCGTTGGGGGTCATGGCTCCTCCGGCCTCGGGCGACCGCGCCGGCCGCCGCTAACTATCGTGGAAACTCACAGTTAAACACCGCCCCCTCACCGTAGGTACCGCGGAATCCGCTCCCCGTGCGCCGCGATCATCGCGTCCACCAACGCCTCGATCTCCGGCAGCGTCAGCGTCGCGGCCGTATTGGGGTCCAGGTACGCCGCCTGGTACAGGTACCGCTTGTCCTGCTCCATGATCGCCCGCACCGTCAGGTCCTGCACGTTCACGTTCGTCCGCATCATCGCCGCCAACTGGGCCGGCAGCTCCCCCACCCGCGTCGGCGCGATCCCCGTCGCATCCGCCACGCACGGCACCTCCACGCAGCAGTCACCCGGCAGGTTCGCGATCAGCGACCCGCCCCGGTTGTGCACGTTCCCGTTGAACACGTACGGCCTGCCCGTCTCCACGGCGTTGAGGATCCGGCTGGCGTACTCAATGCTCACCGGCTCGTCCGGCGCGATAAACGCCTCCCCCGCCGCCGCACGCCGCTTGTAGTCCTGAAACGTCTTCTCCAGATTCTCGCACGTCCCGATGTACGCCCCCGGCTGAAGCCGCAGCCGCTTGATCTCCGCGTCCGACTTCAAAAACCACGGCAGGTACTCGCTGATGTGCCCGGACGTCTCCGTCATGAAGTACCCGAACCGCTTCATCAGCTCCAGCCGCACCGGCTCCAGGGCGAACAGGTGCTCCTGCCCGGCCGCCTCGTGCAGCAGCGGGTACAGGTCGCGCCCATCCTCGCGGAACCGCAGGAACGCCGCCATGTGGTTGATCCCCGCGCAGACTGTCTCGACCGTCTCGTTCCGGGCGCAGGCGTGGTAGAAGTCCATGAACCCCGTCCCGTCCGGCTCGGCGGGGGTGCGGTCGGTCAGCACCCGCTGGGCCTCCGCCGGGCCCATCTCCGCCAGCCGGGCCAGCAGGATCATCCGCCCGCGGGTGTAGCGGACCCCGTGGCAGAGCCCGACCACCGAGACGGCCCCGGCCCGGGCGATCCCCAGCACGTGCGTGGCCATGGGGTTGGTGTAAGTCAGCAGCAGGGCGTCCGGGGCGAGCTGCTCGATGTCCCGGGCCAACGCCAGCACCACCGGCAGCGACCGCACCGTCCGGAAGATCCCCCCGATGCACAGCGTGTCGGCGATCACCTGCCGCACGCCGAAGGAGGCCGGCACCTCGATGTCGATCTTCGTCGCCTCGAACCCCCCCACGCCGATGGTGTTGATGACGTAGTCGGCCCCCGCCACCGCCTCCCGCCGGTCCGTCGTGGCGATCACCTTCGCCCCGGCCTTGCGCGACCGGCTGATCGACTCGGCCATCACCGCCGCCA
>DASRZG010000306.1:0-2392 GCA_035686585.1 Phycisphaerae bacterium | reverse complement strand
GCCACCGCCCCCCAAGTCATCAGGAAAACCAGAAGCATGCGCCAAGCGGGGTCGCCCAACCACCCATGGCCGCGACCCAGCAGCCCGGCGCCGATGGCCGCGATGCCTGTCATGACCAGTCCGAGCCAACGGCGCTGGGCGGGCGTGAGGGAGTCGAATCCCGCCCCCACAGGGCGAACAGGGCGTGCCGCCGGAATCTCCCGACCAAGTCGCCCCCCGGGGGGCGGCGGGGGCGGCGGACCGGTCGGGCCCCGGGGCCCCGGAGGAGGCGCCCGTCTCGCGTCCGGCCGGGGAGCAATCGTTGCGCCTACCTTCCCCGCGACAACGCTCAAGCTGGTGGGCGAGAACACCGACAGGCTGCTCCGCACCTGCTCGGCGCCCAGAACCGCCTCCACCATCTCCTGGACGGACGGGTACCGCTTGGAGGGGTCCTTTTCCATCGCCCGGCGGATCGCCGTGGCGAAGGGCTCGTCGATCCCGGACAGGTCCGGCGCCGACGAAAGGTGCTTCATGAGGATCTCGCTGACGCTCGATCCCTGGTAGGGCGGGTGGCCGGTGAGCATTTCGTACAGCACCACGCCCAACGCATAGATGTCGATGCTGCGATCGTAGCAGCCTTCGCCAACCTCCGGGGCCATGTAGTGCACCGTCCCCACGGTTGCGGTCTGCCCGCTGTAGTGGGTGGGGCTCATCGCCTTGCTGAGCCCGTAGTCGCCGATCTTGACGTACCCGTCCTCGTAGAAGATGTTGGCGGGCTTCAGGTCGCGGTGCACGATCCCCGCATCGTGCAGGAAGGTCAGCCCCTTGCCGATCTCGCGAAGGAAGAACGCCGCCTTCTGTTTGCCCAGCCCCGACGGCGACTCGTCCAGCAGGTCCCGGAGGGACGGTCCGGACACGCACTCCATGATCACGAACGGCCGGCCGCGGTCATCGTGCTTCACGTCGAAGATGGTGACCAGGTGCGGGTTCTTCAGGTTCATGCACTGCCGCACCCCGCGGAGCTCGATCTGCTGGTGGCCCTGGACCGCCTTGAGAGCAACCTGCCGACCGCCGTCGCTTACGGCGTAGTAAACCTCGCCGAACCCGCCGCGGCCCAGCGCGCGCTGGACGGTGTACCCTTCCAGCGGCCGATCCCCATGTTGGTATTGAAATCCCTGCATTGCCACCCATTCTGTTCCCGCGCCGATCTTATCGCGCGCGGGCGGTATCTTCTATGCCCCGGTCAACACCAGCCCGATCGGTCCGATCCGCACGGGCACGCCCAGGGGGATGCCGCGCGAGGGGTCGGCCGGCCTGCGGTCGACGGTCAGGGGCAGATCGGTTCGACAAACCAGACGCCCATCCTTGACGTGCAGCACCGCCTGGGCGGAAAGGGCGACGCGGACGTGCGCCGAGTCGTCCGGGCCCAGGATGATCTCCCGGTCCAGCAGGATCACCCGCCGGGCGTCGCCCTGCGGCAGGCGGGTGCCGGAAAGCTCCAGCACGGCCGTCGAACTGGCCGCGTTCGGCAGCCGGAAGCGCAGCCGGCACCGCGGCGAAAGGGCGATCCGATCGCCGTCGGCCAGCAGCTTGCCGGTCACCGTCTTGTCGTTCACGCACACCGGCGTGGCGGTGCGGAGCAGGTAGTCGCCCTCCACCCGCTCGATCTCGACGACGGGCAGGCTCGGGTCGGCCATCAACCCAAGGTCCGGCAGGTGGGGCGAGCTGATCGGCCCCACCGTCACCCGCGACGGGCGCAGCACGAGGAACGCACCCGCCTCGTCCACCTGGAGCTGCAGCCTCGACGGCAGGGCCGACTCGGCCGGTCCCGTCTCGGCCGCCGCAGGACCGGGACCCGCCGACGTCCCGGACAGGTCGCCGGACCGTTCGCCGGCGTGCTCCGTCTCGCTCGGCGCCTCGCCCGGGTCGAGCATTGCGAGCGGCCCGGCCCGCAGCGACTCCATCGCCTTGGCCGCATCGTCGGCGTTTCCGACCGCCTCTTTCAGCCACTTCGCATCCGGCTGCATCGCGCGGATCCGTTGGAGAACCTCTCGTGCCCGGTCCGTGCGGCCTCGCTGAATCCAGCGCCACGCCCGGCGGGACTCCTCCACAAACCGCGACAGGCCATGCACCTCCGGGTCGGGCCCGGCCAGGGGCTTCAGGCAGCGGAGAAGGCCGTCCGCCAGGTCCACCCGCCCGCCGAGGATGTGTTGGTGCGCCCGCGCGACGGCACCGGACACCACCTCCGCCGTCAGGTCGGCGAGGCGGGCATTGGGGGCTTGGTTCGTTCGGGCGGTCCGCAGCTCTTCGATCGCGGCAAACCAGTCCTGTCGGCGGGCGGCGGCGTCGGCGCGGCCCAACGCCGCCTCCACCGCGGCCCGTCTCGCCGCCGCCTCGTAGCGAAGCATGTCCA
>DASRZG010000305.1:0-4213 GCA_035686585.1 Phycisphaerae bacterium | reverse complement strand
TCCGCCGCCGGCGATGACCAACTCATCCAGTCCGGCGCCGTCACCGCCGACAAGTGGGGCCTGGTCACGCTCAAGAACGTCCGAGTCACCAAGAAGCGGAATCGGATCACGATATCGAACTGAAGCATCGAAGGAACCAGGAGCCTGGAACCGGGAACCGGAGAGAAACAGCGAATTACGAATATCGAATACTGAATATCGAATGTCGAAGTGCGCTGCGACCATGGGTTCGACGCGCACCTTACCAGTGATGTCCGTTTGGAAAGAGAACCTGATGCGCACACACACACTTGACCTTGGCGGCGCCAGCTTCCGATCGGCTTGCCGTTTGGCGTCGTTGTCGTTGCTTCTTCTGGTCCTCCCATCCACGTCCCTCGCCGCCGACTGGCCTGGCGCCGAGTACGCCGCGAAGATCAAGGAACCGCCCAAGACCGACCTGGACAAGAAGATCCAGGCCCTGATCGCCGACTACGAATCCCGCCTCGCCAGGCTGGATCAAGCCAAGCCCCTGATCCAGGCCTGCCTGCCCCGCCTGCGCCAGAACGTCTCGCTGCTGTACCGGGAGTACAACCGCGACCACAAGCGCTACCGCGGCGACCACCTGCCCCCCGAAAGCTGCATCCAGCGGCTGGAGGGCGACATGAAGTTCAACCTCGCCGACGGGCTGGAGAAGGGGATCGATCCCGCCACCGTGGCGCCGGGGCGGTGGCAGGGCAAGGCCTACTGGGTCGAGGGCGCCGACATCCTGGGCCAGTACGACCTGATCGTCCCCCGCAGCTACGGCCCGGCCAAGCCCACGCCGGTGGTCCTGAGCTACCAGGACGATCCGGACATGGACCAGATGCGGACCAAGACTCCCTACATCCTCATCCGGTGCATCCAGCGGGGCTACCCCAAGGGCCTGGTGGCGGTGGAGCAGAAGACCCGGAGCATCCTGAAGGACGCCGCCGGCGACTTCCACATCGACCCGTTCCGGATCTACGCCACGGGCTTCTCCTACGGGGGCAGGACGGACCTGATCATGGCCTGGCGGCACCCGCACTGGTTCGCCGCCATCGCCCCCGTCTGCAACGACCTCCGCGGCGACCAGACGCCCTGCGTCAAGCAGCTCAAGAACGTCCCGGCCCTGCTGATGCACGGGACGGGCGACTCGTTCCTCCAGACGGGCAAGGTGGTCCACCAGCTCATGGCCGAGGCGGGCTGCCCGGTCTCCTGGCGGACCTATCCCGGCGGGCACGCGCCCACGCTGCCGTTCCGGCAGGACGTGACCGTGCTGACGAAGTTCTTCGACCAGCACGTGATGAACCCCTACCCCAAGACCGTCACCCACGTCGTCGAGCACAGGCGGTACTCGCGGGCGTTCTGGGTCAACGCCAAACTCGTCCGCGACGGCGCCGACATGCGCGGCATCTTCGAGGTGGTGGTCAAGGAGGGCAACCGCATCGAGATCGACGCCAACGACCAGGTGGCCGAGCTGACGCTGGATCTGTGCGAGAAGCTTCTGGACATGAACAAGCCGGTGACGGTCGTCGCCGGCGAGAAGGTCCTGTACCAGGGCAAGCCCGCGGCCGCCCTGAAGATCAAGCTCCGCGACGGCGAGCCCCACGAGATCGGCCCCGGGGATCAACTGTGGCGGGACCTGGTGGAGATCACGGGAAAGACGGTATACGTGGTGCAGTCCAAGTGACCCAGCAATGAACGGAGGTATTGCCGTGCGTGCAGGAAGAACCGTGTGGGCCCTGGGGGCGATGTGTGCGGCGCTGCTGTGCGGCTGCGCCCAGCCGGCGTGGCAAAGCTACGGCATCGGCGGAGGCGGGGGGATCTTCGTGCCCGTCTCCAGCCCGCACAACCCGAAGCTGATGTTCTGCGCGTCGGACATGTCCGGCGTGTACCGCAGCACCGACGGCGGGCGGAGGTGGCGGATGCTGCCCTGGCGGCAGCTCAGCCAGTGCATCTCGTGTGCGATCGCGTTCGACCCGACCAACCCGAAGGTGCTGTACGCCGTGCCGGGCCCGTGGGCGGACAGCGTGCTGAAGGTCAGCCGGGACGCCGGCCTGACCTGGGCGCCGCTGACCGAGGCGGCGCCCTGGCGCGACGCCGGCGGCGTGGGCCGGGTCAGCGTCAGCCCCGACGGGCAGGTGATCCTGGTCTCCGCCGCCAAGGGGACGTTCCGGACCGACGACGCGGGCCGGTCGTGGCAGCAGGTATACGGCATCGACACCAACGTTCACCGGTTCGTCTTCACCGCCCCCAGCTACGGCCGCCTGGAGCCCTGGTATGTGGGCACCCCGAAGGGAGTGTTCGTCTCGTACGACTGGGGCAGGACGTTCCAGCCCACCGGGCGGATGCCGGGGGAGAACCTGCACGATTTCTGCGGCGGGCAGGACCGGGCCACGGGCAAGGTGGTGCTGTACGTCTCCGTCCCCTGCCGCGATGTCAACGGCAAGCTGGCCGGGGGCGTCTACCGCAGCGAGGATGGCGGCAGGACGTGGGTGCCGGCGATGGGAGAGGGCATCCTGACCGAGATCGGCCGGCACGGGCCGGTGTCCCGATCGGTGCCGGACTACCCGTTCCTGGGCATGGCGGCCAACCAGACGCGGACGGTCTACGCCTTCGGCTATGGCACGGGCACGGTGGCGCCTTACACCAGCACGGTGTATCGCACCGACGACGGCGGGCGCTCGTGGCGGCGGGCGCTGGAGGGCCCCGTCTACGCCAAGGGCCGCAACGTCGCGCTGGGCTGGATCAACTACGACCGCGGCTGGAGCCCCTCGCCGCTGAGCTTCTCGGTCAACGAGGCGCACAAGGACGTGGTGCACTACTCGACGGCGATGGAGATCTTCCGGACCGACGACGGCGGGCGCCGCTGGCGGCAGACCTACACCCGCCTGACCGACCGGCAGCCCGGACGGGACCGGCGATGGACCGGCACGGGCCTGGAGATGACCACCACCTGGTGGTATCGCTTTGACCCCCACGATCCTCGGCGGGCGTACATCTGCTACACCGACATCGGCTTCGCCCGCAGCGCCGACCGGGGCAGGACGTGGACCAACTCGGTGGCCGGCTGCCCGTGGTCGAACACCTGGTACGACATCGCCTTCGACCCGGCCGCACCCGGGGTGATCTACGGCGCGACCGCCTATGGCCACGACATCCCCTCCTGGAAGGTCTCAGCCACCGTCACCGGCGGGGGCGGGGTGTGCGTGAGCACCGACTACGGCAAGCTCTGGCGGCCCATGTCAAAAGGCCTGCCGAACGTGGGCGCCTGCACGGGCGTGGAGCTGGACCCGGCCAGCCCGGCCGAGTCCCGAACGCTGTACGCCTGCATGTGGGGCGGCGGGGTGTTCAAGTCCACCGACGGCGCTGGGACCTGGAGCCCGGTCAACAACGGCCTGAAGACCGACGTGAACAACCACTTCACCGATCTGAAGCTCCACAAAGACGGCACCCTGTTCGCCCTCTGCGGCGCCAAGAAGAGCGCCGAGAACCGTCCCGTGGCCTTAGGCGGGCTGTTCCGCAGCGCCGACGGCGGGGCGTCGTGGACGGACCTGACCGAAAGCCTCAAGCTTCACCACCCGTACGGCTTCGACGTGGACCCGACGGACAGCCGGATCCTGTACTTGGCCGCCGCGGCCGTGCCGGGTTCGCACGATGAGGACGGGGTGTACAAGTCCGTCGACGGCGGGGCGAGCTGGCGGAAGCTGGCGATCGACTGGCCTTACGGGCCTCACTCGTACGTCCACCCGAAGTACCCGTGCGTGGACCCGTACCGCCCGGAGCGGGTGTGGCTGACGGTCGGCGGGCTGGGTCTGTTCGTCAGCACCGACCGCGGCGAGACCTGGAAGCACCTGGAGCACCTGCCGTTCCGCGGGGCCAACCGTGTGACCGTGGACCCGCGCGACCACGATACGATCTGGGTGAGCACCTTCGGCGGCGGAATCTGGCGCGGGCCGGCGAGGGGGATTGGCGATTGACGAATGGCGATTGTCGATTGGGCGAAGCGCGGAGGCGCGGAGAACACGAATTACACGGATTGCGGCGAATTACACGAAGAGAAGAGAATTGGGTTGAAACAACAACATCTGTAATTCGTGCAATTGGTTCTAATTCGTGTAATTCGTGTTCCCGGCGCCCCCTTGCAGAGAAGAGCAGAGAAGAGGAGCAACGATGAAGACAACGAGACTCACCACAGGCATGCTGGCCCTGGTCG
>DASRZG010000304.1:0-5505 GCA_035686585.1 Phycisphaerae bacterium | reverse complement strand
TGCCCACTCCTTCGACAGGCCTGCCCGGAGGTGCCCGCGGCCGACCCCTTCGTCCAGGGGTTCCGGCCGACAACGGCACAGATACCATCGTGCGAACCAACAGGTTCTACAGGTCCCTCCCTGACCGGCGATACCCGCCGCTCTCCCGCCTGCGGCGGCTCTTGCGCAGGTCGCCGGCCAGTATTCAACAACCCCCCGGCATCTGGAACTACTACTACGAGTATTGAATCTTTTATAGAAATTTGCTCTGCCGCCGATCCTACCGGCACCGCATGGCTGCCGTAGCGAAGAACCGCTTGCCGGCAGCCGCGTATTTCCGCTCAAAGTTCGTGCCAACGAGCCACGACGGTTCCAATGAGATGAACTCCTGCACCACGAGGCCGTCGGTAAGTTCCAAGGCCATGCGAATCTGTCGAAAGTACCCCTCGTGATCCGTCACAAGGGCGAGTTGGCCACCCCATTGCAGGACGCGCCGGACGTCGGCGAGGAATGGGACCTTAACCAACCGGCGGGACCAGTGTTTACGCTTGGGCCATGGGTCGGGGAAGTAAATGTGGATGCGCAGGGCCGACCGGTCGGGCAGGGAGGCCTTGAACAGGGTCTCGGCGTCGGCACGGAGCAGGCGGACGTTCGCCAAGCCGGCGCGACGGGCCCGGTCGGCAACATAGCAGGCGTAATTGGGGACCCACTCGATGCCTAGGAAGTTGATCTCCGGCCGCTGCTGTGCCCGGCGGAGGAGGAACGCTCCCTTGCCGGTGCCGATCTCGATCTCGACGGGACGGCGGTTGCCGAAAGGGGCCTGGGGATCAAATGGGCGGCCGGGGGGGAGGTCTTCCAACAGGATGCCGCAGCGGCGCAGCTCCTCCGGCGTGGCTTTGAGATGCACCTTTCCGGATCGGCTTCGCATGGGGTAGGGTTCGGCATTAATAAGCGTCGCTGGCGGCGTCACTTATCCTGCTCGTCCAGTCGGCGGATGGTGGCGTTCTCTG
Source organism: Phycisphaerae bacterium (assembly GCA_035686585.1). Lineage (GTDB taxonomy): Bacteria > Planctomycetota > Phycisphaerae > SM23-33 > SM23-33 > DASRZG01. Next base: position 4,516 of record DASRZG010000304.1, on the reverse strand, counting down.
GCAGCTTGAGCATCGCTTGAAACTCCTCTTCGCTGACGCGCCCGGACCGGCCATTGGCAAAAATGAGAATCCGGACGTTGTCGTGATTTCCGCAGCGGTCGACGAGGCGGATCTTCTTGCTTTGAGGATCGTCCTCGTTGGGGGTGGAGTTGTACAGGTATCCGGGCCGGTCCATGTCACTGCCGGGGCATTGAAGTTGGCGGGTGTAGACGTTGACCTCGTCGACGATCGTTTCCAGGGTCGGGGCGGGCTTGCCGAGGTTCCTCCTCAACCAGTTGCCCAAGTACTTGTCGAGGTTCCGCTGGTTCCGGAGGCAGCGGTCCAGGGCGACGTTGGTCATGTGGGCTTGGCGAGCCTTTACGGCCGTCCCGACCCCCAGGAGCGACAACAGCACTACCAGCGGCACGGTGGTGGCGCAGAGCATCCGGCCCAACACGCGGGGGGTGGCGGACAGGACGTTCATCTGGACCAGCCAAGACATCCCGAGCATGGCGACCGGGGCCAGCGCCGCTCCGACGAAGACCCACCAGCGTTCGCCCCGGAAGGCGAAGGCCGTGAAGAACCCCAGCACCGTCAACGCCGCCAGGTGGGCAGCGGCCCCGGATAGGAAATTTACCCGGAAGCTACGGGCCACCGTGGCCTTGGAACGAGGCAGCTCCGCGTAGCGCTGCAGGGCCCAGCGCGTCAGGTACGTCCCGGCCACCATCCACACACACACGTACGCCAACAGGAACCACAACTGCCAGACGAAGACGTAGCTCTGTATGCCCGCCAGTGTCATCAGCATCACAACCTCGCACGCCCTGCACCACAGTATTCTGCTGCCTATACGATATCGATCCGGCTCGGCCCACTCAAGGATTCTGGCTGTTGCCAGGGCACCACCCGACACGTATTATGTCGGTCATAGGCTACTTGGGCATAAGGGCACCTCAGCTAGGGAACAGAAGATGGCCAGGCAAAAGAAGCTCAACGTCGCGCTGATCGGGCAGGGGTTCATGGGGCGGACGCACTCCAACGCCTGGGGGCAGGTGGGCAGGTTCTTCGACCCGCCGCGGAAGCCCGTGATGCACACAGTCTTCGGGCAGGCGGAGGAGAACCCGCAGGCCTTCGCCGACAACTGGGGCTGGGCGCGGGCGAGCACCGACTGGAAGGCGCTGGTCCGCTCGGATGAGATCGACCTGGTGGACGTGGTCACCCCGAATTACATGCACGCCCCGATCGCCAAGGCCGCCCTGGCGGCGGGCAAGAACGTCTCCTGCGAGAAACCCATCGCCGCGACGCTCCAGGCGGCCCGGGAAATGGCGACGGCCGCGCGCAAGGCAAAGGTCAAGACGTTCGTGTGGTACAACTACCGGCGTTGCCCGGCCGTGGCGCTGGCGCACCTGCTGGTCCGGCAGGGCCGGGTCGGCCAGATCCGGCATGTCCGTGCGGTGTACCTGCAGGACTGGGCAAGCGAGTCGGTGCCGCTGGCGTGGCGGTTCGACAAGAAGCTCGCCGGCTCCGGGGCCCACGGCGACCTCAACGCCCATATCGTGGATATGGCGCGGTTTGTCACGGGGCAGGAGTTCACCGAGATCGCCGGGGCGATCGCCGAGACGTTCATCAAGCAGCGGAACCTGATGGTCGGCACGGTCGCCGGCGGGATCGCCGCCGGGCTGCAGCGGTCCGCCCGCAAGGGCAAGGTGACCGTCGACGACACCGTGCTGTTCCTGGCGCGGCTTTCCGGCGGGGCGGTCGCGACCTTCGAGGCCGCCCGCCAGGCCACCGGTAACCAGAACCGCAACGGTTTCGAGATCAACGGCACCAAGGGCTCGCTCCGCTTCAACTTCGAGCGGATGAACGAGTTGGAGTACTACGACGCGACCGCCGACCGGGCGGTGCAGGGCTGGACCACCATCATGGCTACCCACGCCGGCGACCACCCCTACGTGGGCGCCTGGTGGCCCGATGCCCACGGCTTGGGCTACGAGCACGGCTTCATCAACATGGCCTACGACATCCTCCGCGTCTTGGCCGGGCAGAAGCCCGTCGTGCCCATCCCCGACTTCCAGGACGCCTACCAGACCCAGCGCGTCCTGGAAGCAGCCCTGCTGTCGGCCAGGAAGAAGCGCGCGGTGAAGCTGTCGGCGGTGAAGTAAGGGCTACTGGGCAAGCGTCCCGCAGACCGGGTACGATTCGCCAAGGCGCCGAGTGGCCTTGACGGGGATGAGGGGACCTATACTGGGCATAGTCTGCCCTTTCTTAGGCGGTTGGGCGCCACGGGGGGGCTGGTGCCGGCAGCCTTGAGATGGAATCCTGGGTCCGGCTCGCCTTCCGGGCAAGGGGTGCGAAATGAAGCGGTCGTCCAGATCACGAGCGGGGCCGGGATCACCGGAAGGTACGGGTAGAGGAGACGGACGGATGCCTTTCGTCGTCGGCGTGAGGCTCATCCGATGGCACCTGGCGGCGTGGATCGTCGGGGCCCTGTGCCTCGCCGCCGCCGGGGACGCCGGCGGGGTGGCGGACGAGGGGGCTTCCCTGGCCGATCTGTACGAGCAGGCCCGGGCCGCACTGGCCGCCGGCCAGGACGAGCAGTACGAGCGGGCTGCCGATGCCATCATCTCCCGGGTGGCGCCCGCGGCGGACTTCCTGGCCGCACGCCTGGACAGCCAGGCGGAACGAGTCCGTGGCCCGGACGACCTCCACCCGGGCGGCATCCTGGTGACAATCAACCTGCTGGGGCGGATGAACGCCTACCCGGCTGCACGGGCGGCGCTGGAGAAGCTCCAGGCCCATCCCGTCCCGGACGTGGCCCGATGGGCCCGGTACGCCCTGCTCCGCGACCCGCAGACCCGGCCGGTCGAGTCGGCGACGACGACCCCCATCCCGACCACCCAGCCGTTGGCTCGGCGTGTCGAGGGCGACCGGATCGTCACCGACGAGGGCTGGTTCCGCCTGCCGGTGCGTCAGGGCCCGCCGCGACCGGCCAAGCCGTCGAAGGCCTTCGTGATCGAAGTGCGCGAGCCCATCTCGTCCAAGACCCACGATGCCTTGCAGCGGAAGGCGTTGCGGTGCATCACCGGCGGGGCCGACCTGGTGATCCTGGACATGGACACCTGGGGCGGCGAGGTCATCGCCGCCCTGGACATCGCCCGCGTGCTGAAAGCGGACCTGGGGGCCACCTACACCCTCTGCTATGTCCGCACCCGCGGTGTTTCCGCCGGCGCCCTGATCGCCCTCGCCTGCGACGAGATCGTTATGACGCCGGTGGGCAAGCTGGGCGACTGCGCCCCGCTGCTGATGGGCGGGACCCTCGCCGGCGTCGAACGCGAGAAGATCGAGACCGTCCTGCGGACGGAATTCTCCGAATCGGCTGAACGCAACGGGTACAACGTCGCCCTCTCCGAGAGCATGGTCAGCATCGGCAGGGAGGTCTGGCTGATCCGCAACGATCAGACGGGCGAGTTGCGGTACGTCGACCGGAAGGACTGGCGCGGCCGGGTGCAGGTTCCGGCGGGTGTGGCGACCGCCCCGTCGGTCGAGACGTCGCCGTGGCGGCTGCTGCGGGTGGTTGTGCCGGAGGGCGAGCTGCTGACGATGAAACCCAGCCAGGCGATCGAGTACGGGTTCGCCTCGCGCCTGATCGAGACGCCCCAGGACAAGCCGTTGTCGAAGCTGCTGGCCGCCTATGACGTTACGGGTGGGCCGGTGATCCTCGCCGACACGTGGTCGGAGCGGCTGGTGGGGTTCCTGATCCACCCGGCGGTGCTGGGCTTCCTGCTGTTCGTGGGGCTGCTGTGCGCGTACATTGAGCTGTACACGCCCGGGTTCGGCGTGCCGGGGACCATCGCGGTGGTGTGTTTTGCGATCCTCTTCGGCAGCCGGTTCCTGACGGGCCTGGCGCAGTGGTGGGAGATCGCGGTGTTCGTGGTGGGGGTGGCCTTGCTGCTGGTGGAGATCTTCGTGACCCCGGGTTTCGGCCTGCTGGGAGCGATCGGGATCATCTGCTGCGCGGTGGGGCTGCTGGCGATGGTGGTGCCCAACGCCCCGGGCAAGGCCCCGTGGCCGCAGACCCGTCTGGCGTGGGACGTCTTCGGCAGCGGGATGTTCGCGGTGGGGGTGGCGTTTGTGGCCGCCCTGCTGGCGGGGTGGGCGCTGTCGCAGTATCTGCCGCGAACGCCGATGGCGCGGGGGCTGATCCTGCCCCCGGTCGTCGCTCCGACGGAGCCCTTGCTGGCGGACAGTTCCCCGATCACGCGGATCGCCCCCGGGGCCGAAGGCAAGGTGGTCAGCCCGTGCCGGCCGGTGGGCAGGGCCCGTTTCGGCGAGGACCTCCTGGACGTGGTGACCGAGGGTGAGCTGATCGCGGCGGGCGAGAGCGTCCGCGTGCTGCGGCGCGACGGGAATCGAATCGTGGTCGAAAAGGCGTAAACGGGATGATCTGGGCAATCGTGGCATTGATCTTGGTGGGCCTGATCCTGCTGCTGCTGGAGATCGTCACGCCCTCGTTCGGCGTGCTGTTCGGTCTGGGGGC
>DASRZG010000303.1:0-7945 GCA_035686585.1 Phycisphaerae bacterium | reverse complement strand
GGCGGCTTCCGCCGCCGTGTCGGCGGGCGCGGCCTGGGCGGGCCGGGGCGGCCTGGGCTGGGGGACGTACTCAGCCGGTGCGGGCAGGGCGTCGATCTCGGTCGAGGAGCGGATCAGGCTGGACAGGCCTCGTCCGAGGCGGGGGCGTTGCGAGCTGCGTGGCATGGCGGGTCTCCGTTCCCTGAAGCCTGCCCCGGCGGTGCGTTTCCAGGCGGGGCTCGTCCATGGGACATTTTGTTCCGCGTGGAACTTCTTCCCTGAAACCTGCCCCGGCGGGGTGTTTCCAGGCGGGGCTCGTCCCTGGGGCATTTTGTTCCACGTGGAACCGAACCACAACTCCAGCGGGAGCGTACCAGAACCAAGGTGATTTGCAAGGGTTTTTCCTATTGGTCCTGATCTTCCGCTTGCTTTGCGCGCCCCGGCGGACGATTCGGGCCGGATACTGGGCCAGCCCCCTGGCCCGCATGGACCCACGCTGAAAGGAATCCGCCATGAGAACCGCAGCAACCCTCCTGCTCGCCGTCGCCCTCCTCTGCCCCGCCACCTTCGCCCAGGACAACCCCGCCAAGCCCCCCGCCGAGCGTCCGGCCCACACCGAGACCTTCCTCGGCGTCTTCACCGCCCCCCTGGACCCGGCCCTCCGCGCCCAGCTCGATCTGCCTGAAGGTGTCGGCATGCTGGTCGTCTCCGTCGCCCCTGGCAGCCCTGCCGCCGAGGCCGGCGTCAAGACCTACGACGTCCTTCACAAGCTCGACGACCAGATCCTCGTCAACACCGACCAGCTCGCCACGCTCGTGCGTGCGCACAAGGCCGGCGAGAAGGTCACCCTCACCGTCATTCGCAAGGCCAAGCCCGTCACCTTGACCGCCGCCCTTGCCTCCCGCAAGTTCTCCCCGCCGGGCGGCGTCATCGAACGGTTCCGGCGCGAACTGCCGCCGCGGCTCCAGCCGGATCACCTGCCCCGACCCGACCTGCGGATCCCCGAGTGGTACCGCGACTTCGATCGGGACCTGCGAAAACTCCCCGACTGGTACCGCGGCCTCGATGAGGACACGCGACGGCTCCTGGAACGCCATCTCCACCAGTGGCGGGAGGAGTGGCCCCCGCAGTGGCCCCCGGCAGAGGTTCCCCACAAGCAGCCCCAGCCCGACCGGCCCGGCGACGCCCCCAAGCCGCCCAAGGCCCACAAGCCCGATCAGCCCCAGGAACCCGGGAAGCACCAAGCCAAGGGCGACCGAGAGCATCCCGCCGTCAGCCAGTTTGTCCTGAAGACGCCCAAGTACACCATCACCGTCAAGGGCGTCGACGGCAAGCAGACGGCCACCATTGCCGACTCAGAGGGCAAGGTCCTGCACAAGGACGTCCCGGCCGATAAGTGGGACACGCTGCCGGAAGACGTCCAGAAGCTCCTGAAGGGAATCCACATCGAGTCCGAAGCCCACGAGGGCAAGATTCGCGTGAAGGTCTGACGGACCGCTCGCCGCGGCGGGGCGTCTGATGCCATGCCGTTCCGACTGCGCTTGTGGCGATCGGACCCCGTTCGATGGTCAAGAGATGGGTGCTGCAGGTGGATAGCATTTGCGGTCGTCTACTTGCGAGATGATCTGCGGGGGGCGTTCCTCCGCGTGCCCCATGTGAATGGAAACTCGGAGGCGACGCGCTCCCCGCTGGGTCGCGGCTAAACGGGGGGTGCGACGCGCCGGACCTGTGCTCAAACGACATCGCTGCTGGGGTGTCTTGACCGCTTTGCCCAGAGGTGATAGCAATTGCGGTCGTTTACTTGCGAGATGATCCGAAGGGGGCGTTCCTCCGCGTGCCCCGTGTGAATGGAGACTCGGGGGCGACGCGCTCCCCTTCGGGTCGCGGCTAAACGGGGGGTGCGACAAGCACGCGCCCGGCCTGTGCTCAAACGACATCGCTGCTGGGGTGTCTTGACTGCTTTGCCCAGATAGCAATTGCGGTCGTCTACTTGCGAGATGATCTGCGGGGGGCGTTCCTCCGCGTGCCCCGTGTGAATGGAGACTCGGGGGCGACGCGCTCCCCGCGGGTCGCGGCTAAACGGGGGGTGCGACAAGCACGCGCCGGACCTGTGCTCAAACGACAGCGCTCCCGGGATGTCTTGACCGCTCCGCGCTGGTGCAGATAGCAATTGCGGTCACGCCGGGCGATCCGGGCGCCCAGGATTGGCCATTGGACATCACAATGGCCCCTTGCCTTTGCCCCGCGAAGCTGTAGCGGCGGGCCGTCCCCCCAATTGGAAATTGGAAATGGACAATTGGAAGTGCCTTCAGGCCTTGGCGCGGAAGACGAAGCCCAGCGGGGGGGACTGCCGGCCGTCACCAGTGTGGCGGATCGGGTAGGGCAGCGGGCCCAGGGTCTTCTGCAGGAAATCCATGCATTCGGCCACGACCTGGGGGTGCTGGTCGTAGACGTTGGTGCTCTCGGCGGGGTCGGCGTTGAGGTCGTACAGCTCTTTCCGGCCGGTCCGGCCGGTGTAGTCGATGACCATGTTCCAGTCCGCGTCGCGGACGCTGACGTTGTTGGCCCAGCCGATGATCGCCTTGGCGACGGGAGTGGTGGCGGGGTCCAGGAAGTCCCGCCCGTCCAGGGGCAGCTCCCCGCCGGCGGGGTGGCCCATGAGGTTGGCGATGGTGGGGAAGAAGTCCTGGTGCTGAACGAGGTCGTGTCGCTTCGTGCCGGCGCCGGCCTTGTCGGGCAGCCGGACGATCAGCGGGATACGGGTGTTGTAGCCGTAGAGGCGGTTGGGGTCCTTGCCGAATTTCCCCTTGTCCCAAAGCTCGGTGCCGTGGTCGCTGGTGAAGATGATGGCCGTGTCGCCGGCCAGCTTGAGCTGTTTGAGCCGGTCGAGGAATCGGCCCATCCACTTGTCCACGAAGGCGACGTAGCCGTAGTAGAGGGCCCTGGTCCGCTCGATCTCCTCGGGCGAGGGGTTGGTGTTGTTGAGCAACTGGGGCTGGATGTAGTTTCGGCTCTTGGTGGTCTCGTAGTACTCGTCGGCGAACTCCATCGGCGGGTCCCAGCGTTCGTGGGGGGCGAACGAGTCGATCCACAGCAGCCAGGGGGCGTTGTCGGTGTTTTCGGTCAGCCAGTCGGCGGCCCGCTGGAAGACGCGGGCGGGGAGGTAGTCCTGCTCGATCTTCCGGTCGAGCATGTTCAGCAGGTACTGCGTCAGCGTCGGCCAGCGGAGCAGGTCGTTGACGCCCTCGGGGTGGTAGGGCGAGACGTCCACCGCCGACAGCGGCCCGGACCGGACCGGGTCGCCTTCCTGCCCGCGGAGGAAGGTCCACGACGAGAAGCCGCGGGTGAAGTTCTGAGTGGGCTTGAACATGTGGTAGGTGTCGGCGACCAGCCCGGTGACGACGCCCTTTTCGAGCAGGTACTCGCTGAGGGTGGTCTGTTCGTCGGGGATGCGATGCCAGCCGGGGATGGAGGGGTTCAACCCCCGGCTACCCATCTCGAACCGCCAGGGGAAGGAGCGGATGCCGGTGAAGCAGGTCCGCCGCGCCTGGATGGTGGGCAGCCCCTCGGCCATGGCGCCGGTGAAGGTGACGCCCTCGGCCGCCAGCCGATCGATGTTGGGCACGCGGACGACGGGGTGTCCGATCATGTCATACCGGAAGGTATCACAGCAGATCACGACGACGTTCATGGGGTCTCCTCGACACGGGGGTCCGTGCTGGGTGCGGCACCTTCATACCACGTTCGGCGGTTCGACGCCAGCGGCGGCCGCGGGTGCGGCGCGGGCATCGTGCGGCGCTGGCGCCGGCGGCTCGCGGCGGCGTCCATCCAAAAGCCGGGGCCGGTGGCGCCCTATAATGGAATGAAGTCTGTGCAAGCTGGCGAAGTCGGCCGGCGGGGCGGCATTTCCGCCCCGATTCGGCCACTTCGCGACGAGACCGCTCCTATGGGGATTGCAATGTGAGGAGGCAGTGTCATGAAGCGGCTACGCGGTTTGGACTTTGTAGCCCTGATCCTGCTGGTGATCGGGGGCCTGAACTGGGGCCTGGTGGGGATCTTCGATTGGAACCTCGTCCGGGCCATCTTTGGCGATCTGACCGTTCTGTCCCGGATCGTGTACATCCTGGTCGGCGTGGCGGCGGTGTACACCGCGGTGCGTTCGCCGCACCTGGCGCACCTGCGCGAGCGCCGCGCGATCAAGAAGGAGGCGCCCGTCACTGGTGAGCCGATGTAGGGCCAAACGGGCGACGCCATAGAGCTGTTACGGTAGGTCCTTGCCTTCTTTGACGGGCGGGCCCGGCTCAAAGAGGACGACTTCGTCCACGTATAGCTGCGGCCTCTCGCCGCGGGCGGCGGCGCAGATTTTGAGTGCGCACAGTTTGTTACCGGCTTGGATCGGCCTGGCGGCCTGTGCGTCCTTTGTGAAATCGACGTACCGGGTCACCCACTTGCCTTGCTCGGCGGGGGTGATGTGGACGGTGCGATCGAGTTCCGCCGTCGCGTCGTTAAGGGCCACGGTGAGGCGATCGACGTCGCGGACCCAGTAGCGGAACCGCAGCTTGACGTGGGCGGCGGCGGGGCGCGGGGGCGCCATCTGGAGCAGGACTTCCGGGCCCTTGCCCTCGGGGGCGGCCACTCCGGCGGCGACGCCCCAGTAGCTGGACGGGGGGGCGTCCTTGGGCGCCTCCCATCGGCCGGGGAAGAACTTGTCTTTGCTTGCCGGGTCCACCCCCGTGTCGAAGGCGGCCAGGAACAGCACGCGGTTGGGGAAGGGCTCTTCTTCCGGGGGCAGGCCAGGCTCGACGGAGAAGAAGATCACGTCGTCCAGGACGAACTGCCACGACTTGCCGTCGTCGGGCTTGCCGACAAAGACCTTCAGGTCGTCCATCCGTTCGCCCTTCTGAAAAGCCTCGCTGCTGCCGTCGTTGCGGCGGGCGTCGCGGGTGAAGTTCAGCGTCAGCTCCGACCACTTGCCCTGCGTCAGGCCGGTGACGTTGATGTGGTTGTTGTCGCCGCGGGTGAGGCTGTAGTGCTGAAAGGTCGCCCGGTCTCCGCCGCGGATGCGGTAGCGGCAGTACATGTAATTGCTCGTGCCCATCCGCGGGCCGGGGACGGGATTGCAGCCGGTCATGAGGGCGGCGACCTTCTGGTAGGGCCCCGCGCCGCGCCGGGCGGTGGCGTTGCCTGGGTAGGCGGGGATGTCGGCGGTCTCCTCCTTGCCGAACAGGCCGAAGGAGGGCAGCTTCACCTCGAAGTCGCAGACCGCCCAGATGCGGTGCGGGAAGTGGCGGGGTCGGGTGACCTCCACCTCGGCGAATCCGCGGCGGCGTGCGGGCTGCGTGGAGGGCGCGGGGGCGGGCGTTTGATCCACCTTGGCCTCGCCCGGGGCGGCCTGTTGGGGTCGAGCTGGGGCGGACAGCGCCAGCAGGGCGGCGGCGAGCAGCAGGACGGTCCTGGACATCGCGTTCTCCTTTCGGCGGATGTTGGCACGATCCTATCATCCAACCCCGCCCGGACGCCACCGGCCCGGTGGATTGAGGCGATCGGTCCGCCCTACAATGCCGCGTGCATCGGCGGGGCGTCAGGGACGAAGAAAAGGGGAGGCCGGAAATGGCCGTCAAGACCGCGTCTGCATCGAGGCGCAAACTCAACACCACCCACGGTGGGCATGCCAATCATCTTTGCGAGCTGGTTCGGGATCGCCGGATGGTCAAGGTCGCCAGCCTGAGCAAGGGGGCCAAGTACCTCTGCAACGTCTGCGGGCGGGCGGCCGCCAAGGCCTCCAGTCTCTGTGAGCCGGTGGAGATCTGACCCGCTCAGCCCACCTCCGCCGCCCCGGCGGCGGCCTGGGTGGCCAAGACGGGGCAGCGCCGGCCGAAGCGGGACTCGAAGGCCGAGGCGACGGCTTCGCTGATGGCGGCAGCGGCTTCGGAGCGGGCGAGGATGATCGCGCAGCCCCCGAACCCGCCGCCGGTCATCCGCGCGCCGTAGACGCCCTCGCACTCGGCGGCGGTCTCGACGATCGCGTCCAGCTCCTCGCAACTGACCTCGAAGTCGTCCCGCAGGGAGGCGTGGCTGGCGAACATCCGCTTCCCGAACCGCGCGTAGTCGCCGGCGGAGAGGGCCTCGACGGCCTGGAGCGTCCGGGCGATCTCCCCGACCACGTGCCGCGCCCGCTTGCGCAGGTCGCCGTCCAGGGCGGCGGCGACCTGTTCGGCCGTCGCGTCGCGCAGGGCGGGGACGCCCAGGGCGGCGGCGGCCTGGTGGCACTGGCGCCGGCGGAGCGGATAGCCGCCTTCGCCGATGTCGTGCTTGACCTGCGTGTCGGCGACCAGCAGGACGATCCGGGGATCGTCGAAGGGGACGTGGCGGATGGACCCGTCGCGGCAGTCCAGCAGCATCGCCTTGCCCGCCCGGCCCATGGCGACGATGGACTGATCCATGATCCCGCAGGGCGCGCCGGCGAAGCGGTTCTCCGCCCGCTGGCACAGCAGCGCCAGCTCGCGCCCGTCCACCGCCCGGGGCGTTCCCGCCGCCGCCATCAGCGCCAGCGCCGCCGCCACCTCCAGCGCCGCCGAGCTGCTCAGGCCCCCGCCGACGGGGATCGTCGAGTCGAACAGCACGTCCGCCCCCGCCAGCGCCACCCCGGCGTCGCGGAGCTCCTTGACCACGCCGATCGGGTAGTTGCCCCACGAGCCGGGCACGGGCGTCAGCTCCTCGTCCAGGCCCGCCGAGACCGTCTGGCCGGTCTGGGCGGAATGGAACCGCACGGTCCGGCCCTCGCGCCGGCCCCAGGCGGCGGCCACGTGCGGGTCGATCGCGATCGGCAGGACGAAGCCGTCGTTGTAGTCGGTGTGCTCGCCGATCAGGTTCACCCGCCCGGGCGAGCGGATCATGCCGTCGGCCGGCCGGCCAAATACCTTCCGGAACTGACTCATCAGGGACTTCCTTTCCGCGTGGGAAACGTACCGGACGGGAAGGGGGCGTGTCAACGGGGACAGTCGTTCATGAGCCTTCGGCTCCCCCACAGAGCATGAAAGCGGCCGGACCGATGTTCCAGGGTGCCACAGGCTGCTTGCAGCCTGTGTTCGTTGGCCCGCCGGCCGAACACGGGCTGGCAAGCAGCCCGTGGCACCCATTTTCGAGGCAGTCCGGGCGGCAGGCCGTTCGCCAGAGGGGCAGGGGGGTTGGTACAATCGCGACGGTGGACAGGCGCGACCGATCCAAGCCGATGCCGGTGAAGCACTGGTCGTTCGCCGGGCTGCTGCTGACCTACTGGTGCAACGCCCGGTGCGCGGACTGCTACGTGTGCGGGGCGCCGGAGGCGGCGGGGGACATGCGCGTCGACGACGCCCTGGCGTTCTGGGAGCAGTTGCAGTCGGCGTCGCCTCACGGCTGCCGCATCCACATCGGCGGCGGCGAGCCGTTCGGGCGGTGGGAGACGCTGATCGAGCTCACCCGGCGGGCCGCCGGGGCCGGGCTGGGGCCGCTGGAGGCGGTGGAGACCAACGCCTTCTGGGCGACGGATGAGCGGCTCGTACGCCAGCGTCTGGCCGCCCTGGACGCGGCCGGGATGGGCCGGCTGACGATCTCCGCCGACCCGTACCATCAGCAGTACGTCCCGATCGCCCGCCCCCGCCTGGCGGCGAAGGTGGCGGCGGAGGCGCTGGGGCCGGGGCGGGTCCGCGTCCGTTGGCGGGACTGGCTGGCGGAGGGATTCGACACCGACGGGCTGGACGCGGGCGGGCGGGCGGAGGTCTTCCGCCGGTGGCTGTCGCGAGGCCGGGACCGCCTGACGGGCCGGGCGGCGGCGGAGCTGGCGGGGCTGGCGGGGCTGGCCCAACTCAAACCGGCGGGCGCTTTTGCCGATAGTCCCTGTAGAGAACCGCTGCTTCGCTCGCGGCACGTTCACGTCGACGGCGCGGGGATTGTCTGCCCCGGCACGTGCGCCGGCATCGTCCTGGGC
>DASRZG010000302.1:0-8261 GCA_035686585.1 Phycisphaerae bacterium | reverse complement strand
AAGGCGGTCGTGCCGACCGCCGCTAAACGCCGTCCTGTCGGGTGGGGTCGGGAGCATGTACAATGACCCCACCGGGCGAGAGGGCGTGCCCCACACGCAAAGACAATTCGAGGGGCTCGCAAAGCAGGTCGGGCGGATCGTCTCCGGCAGGGGGGAGAGGGACGATAAGCTCCGCCGCACGTGCGAGTTGCTGGCGGGCGCGGTGGCGCATTACGACTGGGTGGGCTTCTACCTCCTCGACGCCGCCGCCGCGGCGCTGGAGCTGGGCCCGTTCGTCGGCGAGCCGACCGAGCACGTGCGGATCGAGCTGGGCCGGGGCGTGTGCGGGATGGCCGCGCAGCAGCGGAAGACCCTCCTGATCAACGACGTCGCCCGGGAGCCCAACTATCTTTGCTGTTCGCAGCGCGTCCTGTCGGAGATCGTGGTGCCGATCTTCGATCCGGCGGGGCGGTTCGTCGGCGAGCTGGACATCGACAGCCACACCCCCGCCGCGTTCGGCGACGGCGACCGCGAGTTCCTCGAGGGCATCTGCCGGGAGCTGTCGGCGCTGTTCGGATAGCCGGGTGCCACGGTTGCGTTGTCTGCAACCGTGCCAGTGGATCCCCCGTGCGGAGGAGTCTCCGGTCGACCCGGGACATGGCAGCCGGGCAGGTCCAACGGCGTTCTCTACGGCCCGGCGATGAATGTCGACCGGGAGCTGCGCCGCGCGGGCCGTCCAATGGCACTGCTGCGGACAACGCAGCAGTGGCACCCGACCCTCCTCGATCTTCGAATTTAGTCGCCCGCGATCGGCCGGCTGCTGGGGCGCCAGAATCGGTCTTCGGGCAGGTGGAGCTTCTCGGCCATCTCCCACGCCAGCGTCAGCCATCCGGCGTGCCCGATGGCGTGGGCGTCGGAGGCCAGCAGGAAGGTCACGCCTTCCTCGGCCAGGATGGACAGGTAGTCGAGATAGGCCGAGCGGTAGTCCTCCGACCGGCCCTGGATGTTGGCCCCGCCGTTGATCTCGATGGCGGTGTCGGTCTCGACGGCGGCGGCGGCCAGCTCGCGGGTGAGCTTCTCGGGCACCCGGCCGACCGTGCCGAAGTCGGGGAAGCCCTTTTGCCGGAACTCGTGGGTGCTGAACCACCACGGATGGACCAGGGCGTCGACCAGCCCGTTGGCGCAGACGGCGAGGTGGTGGCGGTGCTGGATCTCGATGACCTTCCCCGCGTCGAACTGCTCGAGATAGGTGCTGTGAATGCCGCCGATGGCGTACTGGAAGCCGTACTCGCCCTTGATGTCCGGGCTCCAGACGAACCCCTCGTCGGGGCCCGTGAAGTTCAGCTCCACGCCGAAGTGGACGGGGATGTCCGTGGCGGCGGCGCGGATGTCGGCGAGGATGCGGCGGTGGGAGGTGAGCTGATCGGCGCGGTTGAGGTGATCGGTGAACCCCATGCAGGTTACGCCCGCCGCCCGCCAGGCGTCAATGACGGGCTGGACCTCCATCGTCTCGTTCGCGCAGCCCAGGTATTTCGTGTGGATGTGAAAGTCGTGTCGAGGGGTCATGGCGTCGGTTCCTGTGCGCTGGTGACGTTCTCTTGTTCTTTCCTCTTCTTAATCCGCAATCCGAAATCCGCAATCCGCAATCCCGAGCAGCCGTTCGGCGTTTCGATGCAGGATGTCATGTCGGTCGTCGTCACGGATGTCGGCGGACAGGATCGCGCCGATGGCATGGTGCGGGTCGAACCAGGGCAGGTCGGTGCCGAAGAGCATCTTCCGGGTGAGCCCCTCGGCCACGAACCGCTCGATCGGTCCCTGATACCGCGGCACGGCCGTCAGCTCCAGGTGGACGTTGGGGAACTCGCGGGCGATGGCGACCGCGTCGTCCCAGGCCCCGTGAATGCAGTGGCCCAGCAGCAGGCGGACGTCGGGGTATCGCCGGGCGGCCTGGCGGACCTGCTCGGCGCCGTCGATCCGGCTGCCGCCCCAGGTGTGCCCCAGCACGATCAGCCGGCGGGCGTTGGCGAACTCCCACGCCGGCGCGAAGTGGGGGTGGTCCCACGGCAGGCCGTGGTAGCTGGCCAGCAGCTTCAGGCCCACGAAGACGCCGGGGTGGTCGTCGTAGCGCCGCAGGTCGGCGGCGATGGCGGCGGGGTAGTTGGGGTTGATCCCCATGTACGCCCGCAGCCGGTCGGGGTACTTCCGCACGGCCTCGATGTTGGCGTCGTTGCCGACGTCGGGGGCGAACAGGGCGTGGTGGTGGCAGAACACCAGCAGCCGGACGCCGCAGGAATCCATCGTGCGGATCATCGCCTCCGTCGACGGGCGCGGAAACCAGATGCCGCGCCAGCGGCCCATGTGCCCGTGCATGTCGATCACCGGGCACGCGGCGCAGCGGCCGTGGCGCCAGAAGGCTTCGGCAAGCGGTCCTTCGGCGATCATGCCCGCACCTTCGCGATCAGGCGCTGGAGATTGCCCGCGGCGATAGCCTGCTTGTCGGCGTCGTCGATCTCGGCATGGGCCAGCGTCAGCATCATCCCGCCGTGGGGCATGACGGGGTAGTTGCTGCCGAACAGGGCCCGCGCCGCCCCGTAGTCGGCCACCAGGGCCTCCAGCCCGCCGTCGACGATGTACCCGCTGATCTCGACGTGGACGTTGGGGTACCGCCCCAGCAGCGGCCGGAAGTAGCGGTCGGCCCCCCAGGAGGGCAGGTCGGTCAGGATGACGGTCAGCTCCGGAAACTCCGCCAGCAGGTCGTAGGCGTCCCGCCAGGCGGGCTCGGTCGCCACCGGCAGGATCAGCGGCAGCCGGGCCGCCAGCAGCCGTTCGACCACGTCGCCGATCACCTCGCCGCGGAGCAGGTACCGGCCCTGCTCGCAGAAGGCCTTGAAGGCCCGGACGTTGCCGGCCATCGCCCGCCCCAGCCACTCGTCCAGGTCCCCCAACTCCCCGCACTGCGTCGGCAGGATCGCCCAGACGCCCACGAGACGGTCCCGCCCGGCCAGCGCCTCGGCCAGCAGGTCGTTGCCGAGCAGCGGGTCGCCGTCGCGCTGGGCGGCGTGCCAGACGAGCGCCTTGGCGATCCCCGCCCGGTCCATCGCCGCCAGCAGTTCCTCGGCCGAGGCACCCGGCGGATCGGGCACCCCCACCGGCGCCGCCGCCGGCAGGCCGATGCAGGCGCACGCGTCGAAGAATTCCAGGTCGTTGGTCATACCTCTTCTCAACACCAACCCGTCCCCTCAGTCATTTATCAATCGCCCCCCAGCGGAAGCGGGGGGTCCACCGCGCCGGTGAAGTCACTGTGCGTTCCAGAGTCTCAACCCCCCGCTTCCGCTGGGGGGCGACTTTCCGTTCGCGCGGGCGCTCTACTACTCCACCAATTCCCGCGCGAGTTTTCTCGCCTCGCCTACAGTCGCCTTGTACGGCACGTGCAGCACGAGGCTGCGGGCCATGATGTCCAACGATCGTTGGCACATGTCCTTGCTGTAGCTGATCTTCCTCTGGGCGAAGCGGAAGGGGTTCAGCGCGTCCTGGTGGCTGCCGCGCTGGGTGAGGACCGGCTCCCAGCGGGAGTAGACGTGCTTGCCCGTGTCGTAGGGCCTCATCATCCCGATCCGCTTGCGGTGGGCATCCATGAAGGCCAGCGTGTCCTTGGCCGTCTCGAACAGCAGGACCACCGCCGAGCCGCAGTCGCCGGCGGTCTCGTTGGACGGGGCCAGCGTGAACCGGCCGGCCTCCCCCAGCACCTCCGCCATCGCCCGCTGCCGCGCCCGCAGGCGGCGGAGGATCCCGTCGAGCCGGCGGAGCTGCACCGTCATGATGGCGCCCTGCACCTCGTTGTACCGCAGCTTCTGCCCGGCGAACAGCGTCTCGCGGGGCCGTTTGGCGCTGGTGTACAGCGTCAGCGCCCCCTCGTGGTAGATCAGCGCCCGCTCGTACGCCTTGCGGCTGGAGGTGAACACCGCCCCGCCCTCACCGGCCGAGATGTTCTTGTACCAGTTGAAGCTGTAGGCGCCCAACTGCCCGATCGAGCACAGCCGCCTGCCGCGGTAGCTGCCGCCGACGGCCTGGCAGGCGTCCTCGATCACCGTCAGCTTGTGCCGGCGGGCGACCCGCGTCACGGCCGCCATGTCGGCCGCCCTGCCGACCATGTGCACGGGGATCACCGCCTTGGTGTACCGGCCGATCTTGCGCTCGACGTCGGCCGGGTCGATCATCAGCGACTCGTCGATCTCCGCGATGATCGGCACCGCCCCGACCGCCAGCACCGCCAGGGCCGTGGCCATGAAGGTGTACGCCGGCACGATCACCTCATCCCCGGGGCCGATGCCGGCGCCCACCAGGGCGCACGTCAGGGCGCTGGTGCCGCTGTTGACGGTCAGGGCGTAGCGGGTCCCCACCTTCTCGGCCAGGGCGGCTTCGAGCTTCTCGCAGACCGTCCCCTGCCCGCCGAAGTCCCGCATCAGCCGGCCGCTACGGATCACCTTGGCGACCGCGTCAATCTCCGCCTGCCCGATCTCGTACATGCGAACCTCCTGAAAGACCACCTGAATGCCCGGATGCTACCCGGCCCGGCGCCAAAGCGAAAGGGCGGCCCGCTGACCGCTCCCGGGTGGCACCCCCAAGCTTGTCCCTTCGGGGCGTAGTGATCCGCGGGTCGTTTCGCGGATCGCGAAGCTTGAGGGTGCGATCGGCGGCTAGGGCCTTTTCGGAGCAGCCGCCATCCATAGAAGGCCAAGCCCGATCTCCGCACCCTCAAGCCGGACAGCGGCTTGGGGGTGCCACCCGGGCCCCGGCGTTTTGCGCTCGCATCGGGGCGGGCGATGCGGTGAACTGTGGGTGAAACAGGTCAAGTCCCTCGGCACTCCGGCGGGTTCAACAGGAAGGGGGCCGAGGAAAGGAGCCGGGCTATGTCGAATCGGATCGGGACGAGAGCGGGCGTTGCGGCGGTGGCGCTGATGGCGCTGGCGTCGTGGAGCTTCGGCGCGCAGCAGGCCCCGGCCGAGCTGGCCAAAGAGGTCCTCCGCGCCGGCGGGGTGCCCGGCGGGCTGGCGGTGTGCCTCGGCGGCGACGGGCAGCTCGTGGCCGAGCTGGCCCGCGGCGGCAAGTTCGTGGTCCACGGCCTCCTCGCCGACCCCGCCGTTGCGGCGGCCGCGCGGCAGAAGCTGGCCGCCGACGGCCTGGCGGGGCTGGCCGCCGTCGAGTCGTTGCCCGCCGGCACGCTGCCGTACGCGGACAACCTCGTCAGCCTGCTGGTGGCCGAGGACGCCTCCGCGGCGCCGCTGCCGGAGGTGATGCGGGTGCTCCGGCCACAGGGCGTCGCGTGCCTGTCGGTCAAGCCCGACGCCCGCAAGGCCGTCGAGGCCGCCCTTGCCACCGCCGGCATCGCCGGCGGGCGGTTCGAGCAGCTCTCCCGGCTGTGGCTGGTGCTGACCAAGCCCCGCCCGGAAGGGATGGACGACTGGACGCACTGGAACCACGGACCCGACGGCAACCTGGTCTCGCAGGACCGGCTGATCGACCGGCCCAACCAGATCCAGTGGATCGCCGGCCCCCAGTGGGGCGACCACCGCGGCGCGTTCGTCTGGGGGGCCGGGTCGCCCTCGGGCGTCCGGTCGGCGGGCACGCGGAACTACTACATCATCGGCTCCCAACTGGTCGCCCGCGACGCCTTCAACGGCGTGATGCTGTGGGCGCGGAAGGTGACCGGGCTCAACGCCTCGCTGGTGGTGGCCTCGGGCGAGGAGGTGTACCTGGTTGGCGACGGGAAGATCGTGGCCATCAGCGGCGCCACCGGCGAGGACCTGCGGACCTACGGCCAGGCCGACCGCTGCCGCGACCTGATCCTGGCCGACGGCCTCCTGCTGGCGTTCGAGGGCCGGCAGGTCCGCGCCTTCGACGCCGCCTCCGGCGCCGAGAAATGGTCCAGCGCCGAAGCGGCCGGGGCCGCCGGGCCCGTCGTCGGGGCGGGCAAGGTGTACTGCGCCGGCAGCAAGCTGGTGTGCGTGAGTCTGGCCGACGGCAAGGTCCGGTGGACCCGGCCGGGGAAGGTCGAGATGCTCTTCGCCTTCGCCGACAAGGTCCTGGTGCGGACGGCGGCCGAGGGCGAGCGGGCCAAGACCGCCTACACCTACACCGCCCTCCGCGGCGCCGACGGGGAGACGGCGTGGTCGTTCACCGCCGACCGCACCGGCGAGCGGTACGTCGAGGCGTACTTCGCGGCCGACCTGGTGTGGGTGCAGAGCGCCCACGACCGCGCCCTGCGGGAGAATACGGGATTCCACAATCCCAAGGGCGGCTCATCCTACCAGTGGCGGGGCCTCGACCCGGCCACCGGCAAGGTCACTCGCACGTTCCTGCAGCCGGTGACGCTCCAGTACCGCTGCCACCGCCTGTACGTGACCGACCGGTTCCTCATCGGCAACCGCCCCGTCTACTTCACCGACTGGCGCGACGAGAAGGTGACCCGCTTCGAGGCCACCCGCATCGCCTGCGGCAGCGTCTGCGGGCTGGGGCAGGGGATGTTCTACGGCCTCTACACCAACAGCTCCCAGTGCATGTGCGTCCGCCCGGCCATGTCGGGCATCACCGCCTACCGCTACGACGGGGCGACCATGGACGGCGCCCCGACCGCCGAGGCGGAGGGCCTCCTCGAAAAAGGCCCCGCCTCCGCCCCGAAGCCCCCGGCCGCCTCCGCGGACGACTGGCCCATGTACCGCCACGACATGCACCGCACCGCCTGCGCCGACGCGGTTGTGCCGGGCGAGCTGAAGATCGCCTGGAAGCGGGACCTGCTGGCCAAACCCGCCCCCGCGGCCGTGCCGGCCAACGACTGGCGGCTGGACCGGGTCTTCAGCGACCCCGCCTCCCAGCCGACGGTCGCGGGCGGGAAGGTGTTCGTCGCCCTGACCCAGGCCCAGCAGGTGGCGGCGCTGGATGCCAGGACGGGCAAGGAGGCCTGGCGCTTCCACGCCCCCGCCCGCCTCGGCGCCCCGCCGACCGTCCACAAGGGCCTGTGCCTGGTCGGCTGCCATGATGGGTGGGTGTACGCCCTCCGGGCCGACGACGGCAAGCTGGTGTGGCGGTTCCGCGCCGCCCCGGCCGAGCGGCGGATCGTCGCCTACGGGCAGGTCGAGAGCGCCTGGCCCGTCACCGGCGGCGTCCTGATCGCGGGCGAGAAGGCCTACGTCATCGCCGGCAGGACCACCGAGGCGGATGGCGGGGTGTACGTCCACGCCCTCGACCCCGCCACCGGGAAGGCCCTCTGGTCGGCCCGGCGGGTCAAGCCCGACGACGGGGCGATCGGGGCCTGGAACCTGCGGGGGCTGAAGGACGACTACTTCGGGCCCTCGGACGTCCTGTGCAGCGACGGGGCGACGGTCGCCATCTCCGCCCACCGGGCGGGGCGGTTCGCCTGCGACAGCGGCAAGAACGTCTCCGGCGGCGGTATCGCCGGCCCGAAGTTCGGCCTGATGCGCTCGCGCTACGCCGCCGACAACCAGCGGGTCTCCTACCCGCCCGTGGCCTTCGTCGGGTCCGAGTCCCTGAAGGTCGCGACCGTCCGGGACAACGCCACCCGCAAGACCAGCAGCTTCGTGTCGCTGTCCGGCAAGGGCGGCTGGAAGGCGGAGCTTCCTGCCGGCGCCACCATCGAGTCCCTGGCGATCGCCGGCGATACGGCCCTGGCCGCCGTCTCCACCCGCGGCGGGGCCGGGGAGGTCTGGGTCTTCTCCCGCGCCGACGGCAAGAAGCTCGGCTCCTGCCCCCTCCCCACCGGGCCGGCCTTCGAAGGCCTGTCCGCCGCCGGGGGCAAGGTGTACGTGGCACTGCAAAACGGCGCCGTGGCCTGCCTGGCGGGGAAATGATCCGGAGGGCGGCGACTGTCCAGCGTCCAAGGGCTGCAAGAGCCCCTTCTAATCCGGCCGGTCCAGCAGGACGAACATCACCTGGTCGAGCGTCTCTTTGACGACGATGAAGCGCCGGGTGATGCCGAGCTCGAAGGACGGGGTGTAGGGATCGAATTCGTAGCCTCGCGGCCACATGGGATTGGTGCGGACATCCGTCCTGCCCATCTTCGTCATCAGCAGCGTGTAGTCTTCCCCCGCGTCCTGTGCCTGGCGGAACAGGTCGAAGACGCGCGCGACGGGAATCCGGTTGGCCTTGCATAGGGCGGCCAGCTCGTCGCTGAGCTTCTCCTCGGGCGAGCCCTTGGGCGCGGCGTGGCCGAACGGCGTGACGGTGGCGACGATCGGCACCGTGCCCCGTTCCTCGCACAGCCGGAC
>DASRZG010000301.1:0-16209 GCA_035686585.1 Phycisphaerae bacterium | reverse complement strand
CTGGTGGATCTCGTGCTGCTGTGGCTGGCGCTGGCGGCGACCGTGTGGCTGTTCCTGCGACGGCGCCCCGCGGCGGGGGCGCTGCTGGTGCCGTATCTGCTGTGGGTCAGCTTTGCGCTCGCCCTGAACTTCGCCATCTGGCGCCTGAACGCGTCGTAGGGGGGAGGCTCCCTGCCAAGACGAGGCAATCCCACAAAGCGGGACGGTTACCATTTAATCTTGCGGCATAAGGTGCCCTGCGGTAGTGTGGTGGCATGCCCAGAACATCTCGCGTGGTCATACCCGGTTGCCCGCACCACATCACCCAGCGGGGCAACAATCGCCAGGCGGTCTTCTTCGTCGAGGAGGACCGGACCTTCTATCTGGAGACGCTCCGGGAGCAGTGCGAGCGGTTCGGACTGGCGATCGAGGCATACTGCCCGCCACGGCGGATCTTCGCTCCGCTTCGACCTGATGGACAATCACGTGCACCTGGTAGCGGTGCCGGCCGGGGATCAGTCGCTGGCGAAGGCGGTGGGCCGGACGAACCTGCACTACACGCGGACCATCAACCGCCTGCACGGCCGGAGCGGGCACCTTTGGCAGGATCGGTTCTTCTCGTGCCCGCTGGACGAGGAGCACTTCTGGTCGGCGGTGGTGTACGTGGAGCGGAACCCGGTGCGTGCGAAGCTGGTTCGCAGCGCGTGGCTGTACCCGTGGTCGAGCGCGGGCGCCCACGTGAAGGGGGTGGACGCGACGGGGTTGCTGGACCTGGTGGCGTGGGGGCGGCGAGTGGGCAAGGACAGCGATTGGAGGGCGGAGCTGCGGAAGGCGCAGGACCCTGAGATGTTGGATCGTCTGCGGCATGGGAGCAACCGCAGCCGGCCGTTGGGCAGCGATTCGTGGGTCAGCAAGCTGGAGGCGCTGCTGAACCGCCGCCTGCGCCCCAACCCCCGCGGCCGCCCGCGAAAACGCCCCGCGGGCAAGCAGACAAATGGTAACCGTCCCGATTAAACCCCCCGATTAAACCCCAGATGGACTCTCCGTGTCGCCCTGCTGTTGGCGCCACTGGACGACCTTCTTGCGCAGGTCCTCCTGGACCTTGGTCTGGGCGGGGTCGCCGGCGATGTTCTTCATCTCGGACGGGTCCGTCCGGAGGTCATACAGTTCCTCCTCCGGCCAGACCCACTTGCCGCCGACCTCCCTCGCCGCGGTCCTGTCCCTGAAGAACCCTTTGTTCTGCGTGACCAGGTTGCGGATGTACTTGTGCGTCCGGGTGCGGCAGCACCGCATCGGAAAGATGCTGAGCTTGTTGTCCGCGGTGTGCGTGGCGAAGATCTCCGAACGGTGTTCGCCCGCTTTGCCCCGCAGCAGGGGCAGGTAGCTGATCCCGTCGATCGTCCTGGGCGCCGGCGGGGCTTGGCCGCCGGCGGCCTCCATCAGCGTCGGCAGGAGATCGACGTGGCTGACCAGGGCGTCGCACGTGGACCCGGGCATCACCTTTTCCGGCCAGCGGACGATCATCGGCACGCGGATCCCGGCGTCGTACAGCTCCCACTTGCCGTGGGGCAGTTGTGGGCCTTGGTCGGAGGAATAGACGAAGATCGTCCGGTCCGACAGGCCGTGCTTGTCCAGCATCGCCAAGACGTCAGCTACCTCCCGGTCCAGCGTCGCCACGTCGGTGTAGTAGCGGGCGACCTGCTGGCGCATCTTGGGCGTATCTTCCAGGTAAGGGGGCAGAACGATCCTGGCCGGGTCCACGGCCGGCGTCTGGGGCCAGGGGACGTGCGGTTCGTTGGAGGCGATGACCAGCAGCAGCGGCTTGTCGCCGGGCTTCCCCAGCAGCGGTTCGAGGGCCTTCGTGTCCAGCCCCCAACGCATCCAGCCCGCCTTCTCCTGGGGGTTGACGATCTTCCGGGCCCGGAGAATCTCAAAGGGGGACTTCTCCGGCGTGTAGATGTCCATCTTGTTGGCCAGGACGCAGCGATACCCCAGCTCCTGGAAGTACCGGGGGAGGGTCTTGACGCCCCTGCGCATGGTGCTGTGGTTGGGATGAGCCCCGTGGCGGAAGGGCATCAATCCCGTGTAGATCGAGGACCGCGAAGGCACACAGGTCGGCGAGGCGGCAAAGGCGTGGGTGAACCTCATGCCCTGCCTGGCCAGGCGGTCGATGGCGGGCGTCTGGACGATCTTGTCGCCGTAACAGCCCGCGTCCGCCCAACCGTGGTCGTCGCCAAGGAAGAGCACGATGTTGGGAGGCGGCTTCCCCTCCGATGCCGCCAACAGGACTCCTCCGGGGGCCAGGCCCAGCAGGGACGCTCCGGCCACACCCGCGCCGACCTCCTTCAGGAAGTCCCTTCGTGTCAACTTGCTCACGCCGCACCAAGATCCTTCGATCCGGAGGCCCCGACTCCGTCATGGCGCCAGGATCATGCCCGTGAGTATACAGCGAGGTCCGCTTCCGGACCAGCGCCTGTGCCTCCTGAAAATCCCGTCCTTGTTGATTCTGCGGCACTTACGGCCATTGCCCAGAGCATGCCTTCGCGGTAGGATTCCAGCTGTCCATCCCGAATACTCCGTCCCACAGGTACCGCCCGCGGTTGCTCTGACGACGGAGGTCGCGTCATGACCGACAGAATCCGAAACGGGATGGCCCTGGTGATCGCACTGCTGGTGTGCTACGGGGCCGCCGCGCTTGCGGGGCGTCTCAGCGCGGGGGCCGGCGGCGGCTGGTATGCCGGTCTGGCAAAGCCCTCGTGGACCCCGCCTTCGTGGGTGTTCGGCCCGGTGTGGACACTCCTGTACGGCATGATGGCCGTGGCGGTTTGGCTGGTCTGGCTGGGGCGCCGCCGGCGGGGGGTCGCGGCCCCGATGGCCTTGTTCGCCGTGCAGTTGACCCTCAACGCGGTGTGGTCCCCGCTGTTCTTCGGCCTGCACCGTCCGGGGTCCGCGCTGGTGGATCTCGTGCTGCTGTGGCTGGCGCTGGCGGCGACCGTGTGGCTGTTCCTGCGACGGCGCCCCGCGGCGGGGGCGCTGCTGGTGCCGTATCTGCTGTGGGTCAGCTTTGCGTTCGCCCTGAACTTCGCCATCTGGCGCCTGAACGCGTAGGGGCAGGGGAGGATTCCACCAGCCGCCGCGGCCAAGAGGCGGCCTACAATTCCGGTGCGGGTAAGCGGGCGGGTGGTCGAACCGGTCAGAAGGCAAAGGAGACCTCCGATGGAAGAGCACGCCAACGTCCCCGGGTACACGTACGGTTCAACGGCCGTGGCGCATTGCCCCGTGGCCTGTGACGATTTCGAGATGATGAAGCAGAGCGTCCTGTTCAGCGACGAGGACGTGGAGTACCTGCACCTCTCCCACGACATCCTGAAAGACGAGATCGAGGACATCCTCGACGTCTGGTACGATTTTCTCGGCTCCCAGCCGCAGTTGGTCGCGACCTTTGCCGGCCCGGACGGCGAGCCCATCGGGGAATACCTGGCGGCGGTCCGCCAGCGGTTCGGGCAGTGGATCCTGGACACGGCCCGCGCCGAGTACGACCAGCGATGGCTGGACTACCAGCAGGAGATCGGCCTGCGCCATCACCGCACCAAGAAGAATCAGACCGACGGGGTGTCCTCGACGGACATCGTGCCGTTCCGGTACCTGTTCCTGCTGATCTTCCCGGTGACCTCCACGCTCAAGCCGTTCCTGGCCCGCAAGGGCCACTCGGCCGAGGACGTGGAGAAGATGCACGCCGCCTGGGTCAAATCGTGCCTGCTCCAACTGACGCTGTGGAGCTATCCGTACGTGAAGGACGGGGATTTCTGAGCCGCGTGTGCAGCGGAGTACCTGTTTACCGATCCCTGTATAACCAATGTCCATGGGTGCCACCCTCAAACGCAGTGGCATGACGTTGTTTGTCATGCCACGTAGTTTGGGGGTGGGACGCGCGGCAAGAGCACCCCCAAGCCGCCGTCTGGTCCCGTTGGGGCCGCTGTCTGGTCCCGTTGGGGCCGCCGTCTGGTCCCGTTGGGGCCGCCGTTTGGTCCCGCCGGGACTGTGCGACCGCAAACAACGCGCGGTCGCTTCGCTTCAGGGTGGCACCCGCAAGAGCATGTTCTCCCGTAGCCTCCGTGCTGACATTGCCTTTACAGGTATCAATAGCCGCGACCCGAAGGGGAACGCTTCCGCCGCCGGAGGCGGTGCCGTCGCATGCGCCCGCGCCACCCCACCCGGGTCGCGACCGGAGGCCCCGCGGGGGAACGTGCGGGTGCATACCAAGGCACAGTGTGCGGCAACGGTCGCGCTCCCCTCCGGGTCGCGGCTAAACGAGTGCAGCTAGACCGGTACGCAGCGGAGCTGCACACCCCATGTCCTATCCGTTGCCGCGAAGTCTCTTGGTGATCAGGTCGGCGATACGCTCTCCGGCGAATGGGGCGCGCCAGCCGGTCAGGAGGCGCAGGGGAGTCCGGTCGCGTTGGCCGGTGCGGAGGGCCTCGACGAGGTCGATGTAGTTCCGCCGGCTGGCGAACAGGCTGTGGTCGAGCCGGGCGGCCTCGCAGATCTGGCGCCCCGCCTCCATCGCCCAGCTTACCAGCGGGCGGTTGGTCTCACGGGCGGCGGCCTCGGGCAGCTCGGCGCGGGGGGCGTCCCGGCCGCGGGCGAGGGCCTCCAGCACGGCCTCCCCCCGCCGCCGGGCCAGCGGGCGGGGAAAACCCTTGACCGCCGCCAGCTCCGGCACGCTCGCGGGTATCGCCCGGACCGTCGCCACCAGCACCGCGTCCCGCAGCAGCGTCCGCGGCGGCACATCGTCGCCGCGGGCCGCACGCTCGCGCCAGGCGATCAGCTCGCACAGGATCGCCAACTGCCGCCGGCTGAGCCGGTCCCAGCTCCGGATCCGCCGGGCCACGTGGATCGGCTGCTGGTCGTAGCGCTGGGGGCACGTCAGCAGCGACATCTCCTCGGCCATCCACTCGATCCGGCCCAGCTCCTCCAGGCGGTCGCGAAGCTCCGCCTCCAGCGCCGACAGGTACGCGACGTCCTCGACCGCGTAGCGCAACTGCTCGTCCGCCAGCGGCCTCTGCGACCACTCGGAGAAGGCGCTGATCTGCTCGACCTCCACGGCCAGCACCTCCCGCAGGAGGTTGCCGTACGACAGCGGGTAGCCCGTCCCCGCCAGTCCCCCCGCCACCTGCACGTCGAAGACGTTGGCGGGGACCCGTCCGGTGCGCAGGTAGCACATCTCCAGGTCCTGCTCGCCGGAGTGGACGATCTTCTCGACGGCGCCGTCCAGCACCAGCTCCCAGAAGGGGGCGGGATCGACCGCCAGCGGGTCGATCAGCACCACCCGGCCGGTGGCGGCGGCCTGGATCAGGCACACCTGCGGCGCGTAGCTCCGCTCGCGGATGAATTCCGTGTCGAAGCCGAACCGCCCCGCCTCCCGCAGCGCGCGGCAGGCGTCGGCCAGTGACGCGGGGTCGGCGGCGATCGGCGGCGGATTGATCCGACGGGGGTTCAAGGCACGCACGCTCCGTTGGGGACAGTGTATCGGCAGAAGGCGGTCGGGAAGGCGGAAAACATCGGTGCCCCTCACGTTGGATTCGTGCCGGCTTCCGGCGGCCGGGGGGCGTAGAGGCGGTATTCCTCCCCCTCGCACACCAGCGCGTAGGGGCCGCCGTCCAGCGCCTCCCGCATCCGCCGGGTGAAGGCCTCGCCGTCGTCGCTGCCCGTGTGCAGCAGGACGTAGGCGGACGGGGATCGGCGGAGGAGCTCGATCAGCGCGTCGGCGTCCCCGGTCGTCTGCCGGGGGTGCTTGCGGGGGAAGGGCTCCAGCAGCCGGCCGCTGAGGTAGTGGAGCATGCTGTAGCGGTCGTGGCGTACGAACACCTTCGCCCCGGGCGGGATGAGCCGGCGGATCATCGCCGCCGCCTGGACGGTCTCGGCGGCCCCGACGGCCTTGTAATAGCGGTCCGTCCGGCTGAGCGGGCCGTAGTAGAAGGCGTCCCGGGCGAGCCGGGGGGCGTTGGCGGCGACGAACACGCCCGTGAACACGGTGGCGGCCACCAGGTACTGGCGGGACGTGACCGCCCGGCGCCGCCGGGAGGCGATCCCGCGCAGCACCGCCCACACCCCCTCCAGCGCCAGCCAGAACCACAGGGGGGTGATCGGCATCAGGTACCGCGGGCGGAAGTTGCCGTGCCCCGTGCACAGCGTCAGCACCAGCGGGTAGGCCCACGCCAGCACGACGATCGCCCGCCGCCGCCCGCGCCACAGGCACGCCGACCCCATCGCCATCAGCGCCAGCAGCGGCGCCCCGGCCAGGATGGCCGGGACCAGCCCGTCCTGGGCGGTGAAGATCTCCGAGGCGGTCTCGGGCATCACCGCCAGCCCCGCGCCCAGCCGGACCAGCGCGTCGCCAACCCCGGAGGGCAAGGCATGCCCGACCCGCTCGATGTACCGCGGGTCGTTGCCCGCCAAGTGCCGGGTGAACGCCCGGTAGCCCAAGGCCGCCCCGGCCGCCGACGCCAGCAGCGCCGCCGCCAGGGCCGTCCGGCGGGCCCGCCCCGGAAGCGTCCGCGAATCGAGCAGGACCGCCCCGGCCAGGATGCCGAAGGCCACCACGCCCGGGAACCGCACCGCCACGCCCATCACGACCAGCACGCAGACGGTCAGCAGCGTCACGGCCGTGCCCGCCTTCGGCCCCAGCGGGTGGCGGCGCCGGGCGGCGTCCGCCTCCCACAGGCCCCACGAGACCCAGTACCAGATGACCAGCCAGAACAGCAGCACGAAGGGCATGTCCGTCAGCACGCGATGGGCGTGCTCGTAGAAGACGTAGGACAGGCCCGTGCACAGGACGACCGCCAGGGCCGTGCGAGGATCGGCCAGGCGGGACAGGACGCTATGGATGACCGCCAGCGACAGCAGCCCGGTGAGAGCCAGGAACAGGTTGGGCGCCCACTCCCCCCGTCCGCCGACCCGCCGCACGGCCGCCAGTTGCGCCGGCAGCCCCGGCGGGATGACGGTGTTGGGCTGGCCGTTGAATTGGTAGCCGTCGCCGTCGGCCAGCGAGCGGGCCAGGCCCATGATCAGGGCGCTGTCGGGCGTGGGACACCACTTGGCCGAGACCCCCGCCAGGTACACCGCCGCCAGGGCCCCGCACGCACACCACAGCAGCAGCGGGCGCGGCGGATAGTCGCGCAGGCGTCCCAGGTCCTGTGCCGGCGGGTCAGTCGGATCGGTCATTTCGCCTACCCGGGGTCCGTACCCGAGGGCTCGTCGGCCTCCTGCTTCTCGGGCTGGAGGCGTTCGAGGCGTTCTTCCAGCAGGGCGACGCGCTGGGCGGTCTTGCGGGTATCGTCGGCGCCGCGGCTGGCGACGACGGACAGGTGGATGATCATCAGCGACAGGAAGGAAAAGCCGATCAGCATCACCGTGGTCCGGTAGTCCACGTCCAGCAGGCGGCTGAGGGTCAGGAACAGCCTGGGGAACGCCGCCAGCACCAGCAGCACGGCCGAGGCCGCCACCCACAGCATGGCGTACTCCTCGCGGAGCTTGCGGCGGCGGATCAGCTCGATGGTGACCACCGAGATCAGCCCGGCGGCGGCCAGGGGCAGGATCATCCGGATCGGCTCGACCCGCACGCCTTCGGCGGCGCGGGTTGTCAGTTCGGCAAGGATCATTCCAGCTCCTCCTCCCGGACCCGCGGCTCGATGCAGTCGACCAGCACGGCCAAGGTGATCCGCATCATGTGGCAGAGCCCCTTGATATGGTTGGCCGAGGAGGCGCCGCTGGCGCGGGGTCTCATGGGGGTGGGGATTTCCTCGATCCTCATGCGTTGGCGGGCGACCCAGACCAGGGCCTCGGCCGTGTCGCCGAGGTAGGTCTGGGGGTAATGATGCGCGAAGAAGCGGATCGCCCGCCGGCCGGCGGCGCGGAACCCGCTGGTCGGGTCGGTGATCCGACGCCGGGCGATCAGCGACACCAGGCGGGCGAGCATGCGGCTGGCGAGGTAGCGGGCGACGCCGAAGCGATACCCGGCCGGCTCAAGCAGCCTGCTGCCCACGACCAGATCGGCCCGGCCGGAGACGACGCGGTCCACCAGCGGGGCGATCTGGTCGGCGCGGTGCTGCCCGTCGGCGTCGAACTGCACGGCCACGTCATAGCCGTGGGCCCACCCGTAGCGGTACCCCGTCTGCATCGCCCCGCCGACGCCGAGGTTGCACGGCAGGGGGAGCACCTTCGCCCCGCATGCCCGGGCGGCCTCGGCGGTCTCGTCGGCCGAGCCGTCGTCCACGACCACCACGTCGGCGGCCGGGGCGTGTGCGGCCAGGTCGGCCAGCGCCGCCGGCACGTTCGCCGCCTCGTTGTACGCCGGCACGATCACCAGCACCCGCGGAGTCGATGTTGTGGAACCGTTCTGCACTGTCCTCTCACCGTTCCGGCATCTCTCCGGTCAACCCACCGACTCGCCCGATCCACCGGCAAATCGCCCCCCAGCGGGAGCGGGGGGTTTCGATGTTCCCGACCACGCGACGCCAGAGGCCGCGCCCCGACTCACCGGTTCGCATACCATTTCCTGTCGTGATCCCGAAACTCCAGGCGCTGCTTGACCTTCCGCCACCACGGCTCGTTTTCGACGAACCACCGCACCGTCTGGGCGAGCCCCTCCGGCCAGTCCCACTGCCGCCGCCAGCCCAGCCCCTCCGCCCGGGCCGGGTCCACGCTGTAGCGGTAGTCGTGCCCGGGCCGGTCCGGAACGAAACGCACCAGGTCGGCGGGCTTGCCCAGAAGCTGGAGGATTCGCTCGGCCACCTCCACGCCGGGGATCTCGCCGCGGGCGCCCAGGTTATACGCCTGGCCGGACTGGCCGTGATGCAGCACGGCGTCGATGCCGGCGGCGTGGTCCTCGGCGTGCATGTAGTCGCGGACCGCGCTGCCGTCGCCGTACAGCGGCAGGTGCTTGCCGTCGATGGCGTTGGTGACGAACAGGGGGATGATCTTCTCGGGGTACTGGTAGGGCCCGTAGGTGTTGGACCCGCGGGTGATGACCGCCTCCACGGCGAAGCTGATCCACGCCGACATCACCAGGTGCTCGGCGGCGGCCTTGGTCGCGGCGTAGGGGCTGCGGGGGGCCAGCATGTCCGATTCGACGGAATGGCCGTCCGTGCCGGCCAGGTCCCCGTACACCTCGTCGGTGGAGACGTGGCAGAAGCGCTTCACGCCGTGCCTGCGGGCGGCGTCCAGCAGCACCATGGTGCCCTCGACGTTGGTCCGCACGAACGGGCAGGAGTCCAGCAGCGACCGGTCGACGTGGCTTTCCGCCGCGAAGTGGACCACCGCGTCCGCCCCGGCCATGGCCTTGTCGGCGTCTTCCGGGCAGGCCACGTCGCCCTGGACGAAGCTGATCCGGTCCATGAGCCCGTCGAGGTTGTCGAGGTTGCCGGCGTAGGTGAGCTTGTCCAGGACGACCAGCTCCCAGTCGGGGTGGACCCGCAGCGCCCGGCGGACGTAGTTGGAGCCGATGAACCCCGCCCCGCCGGTCACCAGCACGCGGGCGAACTCAGCCACGGTCTTCCTCCCAGAGCTCCCGCCCGAAGTGGTCCCACGGCAGCCGGCCCTCGTTGGGGTCGGCGGGGTCGAACTGGCTGTCCATCGCGTACAGCAGCAGCGCCCCGCCGGGAGCGGCCTGGTATCCGTGGGCGACGCCGGCGGGGATGTGCAGCAGCGCGGGCTGCTCGCCGCTGAGCAGGAAGCGGCGCTTCACGCCGCGGGTGGGCGAGCCGGCACGGATGTCCACCAGCCACACCTGCATCGCCCCCTCGATCACCGTCCACAGCTCGTTCTGGACCTGCTTGGGGTGGACGTGGAAGGCGTTGATCCGCCCGCCGGCCGCCCGGGCCAGCGACACCTGGCGCACCGGGAAGTCCGCCTCCAGCCCTTCCACCTTCCCCCCGGAAAGGCGCAGGTACTCCAGGAACGACCCCTCGATCGCCCGGTGCTTGGTCAGCGGGGCGGTGAACACCCCGTCGATGGCGGGGGCGGGCGCGTAGTCCTGGAACGTCAGCGACTTGGCGTGGGCGGGGTCGAGGGGGATCTTCATCGTTTGCTCCATCCGGCCTTCAGCGCCCGCCAGCGCGACGTGTCCAGGGAGATGTCGTCGGGGAACTGGACGTTCCCCTCCGACTTGCTGCCGCGCCGGACGTCCGGCTTGCGGCGCTTGGCCAGCGTGTAGACGCTCTTGCGCTCCGTGGCGATGTGGACCGTGTTGTAGGGGATCTCGCGGCATCGGCGGATGGCGGTGGCGATCTCCGGGGCGATCACGTCGACGTAGTCCTGGCTGGTGTACAGGTCGGTGAAGGCGATCGTGTACGGCCACTCGCGGGGGCGGAAGCTCGTGCGGATCACCAGGTGCCTGGGGCAGGTGCGGGCGAGTTCCTCGGCCACCAGCTTCGACAGCGAGTAGTAGTTGCGGACCGGGCCGACGGGATCGTCCTCGGCGTACCCGCCGGTGGTGCCCTCGAACACGTAGTCGGTGGAGATGTGCACCAGGAAGATCCGCCGCCGGTGGGCGGCGGCGGCGACGTGGCGCGTGCCGGCCACGTTGACCCGCCAGCACAGGTCCCGGTGGATCTCGGCGCCGGCCACGTCGGTGTACGCCGCCGCGTGGACCAGCACGGCCGGACGGCGGCGGTCCAGCGCCGCGGCGATCGCGGCCGGGTCGGTGATGTCCATCTCCGCCTCGGTCGGCGCGACGAGGCCGGGCATCAGGGCCCGCAGCTCCGTGCCGAGCCGGCCCTCCCCGCCGGTCAGGAAGATCTTCTCGTCCGGGACCGTCATAGCTTGACCTGGCTGTTGTCGCCCAGCACCAGCCGGAGGGTGTTGGCCTTGGGTCCGTTCCCGCGGCCGTCGACCACCGCGCCCTGCCCGATGACGCTGGCGTCGACGCGGTGGGAGAGGTTCCGCAGCTCGGCGCCGTCCAGCACGATGGAGTATTCGACCTGGCTGGCGACGATGCGGGCGCCGGCGCCGATGCTGGTGTAGGGCCCGACGTAGGCGTCCTCGATCAGGGCGCCGGCGGCGATGTGGGCGGGGCCTCGGACCTCGGAGCGGACCACCCGGGCGCCCGCCTCGACGATCACCTCGCCGGTCACCTCGGCATCGACCAGCTCGCCGGCGATGGCGCGGGCGATCTGCCCCAGCACCAAGCGGTTGGCCTCCAGCAGGTCCTCGGGCTTGCCCGTGTCCTTCCACCACCCGCGGACCTGGTGGCTCGTCACGCGCATGCCCCGGTCGATCAGGCCCTGGATGGCGTCGGTGATCTCGTACTCGCCCCGCCGCGAAGGGCGGAGGTCGGCGATCACGCCGTGAATGGCGGGGCTGAACAGGTACACCCCCACCAGCGCCAAGTTCGAGGGCGGGTTGTCGGGCTTCTCCACCAGCCGGACCACCTTGCCCTTCTCGTCCAGCTCCGCCACGCCGAACTGGCGCGGATTGTCCACCGGCGTCAGCAGCACGATGCTGTCGGCGCCGCCGGCGGCGTACTCGTCCACCAGGTGGGCGATCCCGCCGGACAGCAGGTTGTCGCCCAGGTACATCACGAACGGCTCTTCGCCCAGGTAGTCCCGGGCGGTCTGGACCGCGTGGGCCAGGCCCTTCGGCTCGTCCTGGACCACGAAGGTGAACCGCGCGCCCCATCGGTCGCCCGAGCCCAGGGCGTCGCGGATCTCCTGACCCGTCTCCGGGCTGATGATCACCCCGATGTCGGTAATCCCCGCCGACACAAGATCCTCGACCACGTAGAACAGGTTCGGCTTGTTGGCGATCGGGATCAACTGCTTGGCGCGCGTGTACGTCAGCGGCCGAAGCCTTGTCCCCTTGCCGCCGGATAAGATCAGGCCTTTCATGTCGTCCGTGGTCTCCCTAAACTGATTCCATCCGGTGTCCGCGGACCGAATTGCCCGTATGATACCGGGCGGCAAAGAGGTTTTTCCACCCGATTGCGGATTCCCGACGATGCCCGACAGACGTGTGGAAGTGGTTGTGCTGATCGTCTGCTACAACGGCAGGCGGCACTTGGACGAGTGCCTGGGGTCGGTCCTGGCCGACGAGGAGGCGGGCATCCGCACCCGCGTGGTGGTGGTCGACAACGCCTCCGCCGACGGCAGCGCCGACTATGTGGCCGAGCGATTCCCGCGGGTCGAGCTGGTCCGCAGCCGGGCCAACCTGGGCTTCGCCGGGGGCAATAACCTGGGCTGGGAACACATCCGCCGGAAGTGGCCCGACCTGGACTACCTGGTCCTGCTCAACCAGGACACGCTCGTCGAACCGGGCTGGCTTGGGCCGCTGGCGGGCTTCCTCGCCGCCCACCCCGACGCCGCCTGCGCCCAGCCGAAGCTGATGATGCACCCGCAGACCGACCGGTTCAACACCTCCGGCAACCGCTCGCACTTCCTGGGCTTCGGCTTCGTGGGCGACTGCGGCGAGGTGGACCGTGGGCAGTTGTCCGGTCCGCGGGAGGTCGCCTTCACCTCCGGGGCGGCGATGATGGTCCGCGCCGACCTGCTCCGGGGCGGCCGGCTGTTCGAGGGGGCGTTCTTCATGTACCTGGAGGACGCCGAACTGTGCTGGCGGCTGGGGCAGTCCGGGCATGGCTCGTTCGTGATCCCCGACAGCGTGGTCTATCACAAGTACGCCTACGGCGGCAACCTGCGACACTACTACTACCTGGAGCGCAACCGCTGGTTCCTGCTGGGCGCCTACTACAAGCCGGCCACGCTGGCCCTGCTGGCGCCGGCCGCGGCGGTGATGGAGCTGGGGCAGTTGGTCTTTGCGATCGCCCGCGGCGTGGGGCGGCAGAAGTGGCGGAGCTGGGCGTTCTTCCTGACGCCGGCGGGGCTGGGGCTGCTGCTGCGGCGCCGGCGCCAGGCCCGGCGGCGGCGGGCGGTCTCCGACCGGCGGTTTACCCGCACGTTCTGCGGCACGATCGACTTCCCTCCGCTTTCGGGCCCGCTGGTCCGGCTGGTGGCCAACCCCGTCCTGGGCGCCTATTGGGCGGTCGCGCGGCGGCTGATATTCTGGTAAGCCTTGCCGGAAACGGCCTTGGCGGGTACAATGCTCTCCTGCGCCGCCGCGGGCAAGTGCCCCTTGTCGAGCGCCCCCCCGGGCGGTACAATAAGTAACGTAAGAGGAAAGGTCAGCTTATGAGGTGCAAGATGAGGTCGAACGCGAGTGCGCAGAATCGGCGGCCCTCGATCCGCGGGGCCTTTACCCTCGTCGAGCTTCTGGTCGTGGTGGGCATCATTGCCTTGCTGATCACCATCATCGCGCCCACCCTCACCCGGGCCAGGGAGGCGGCCTACTCCGCCCAGTGCCGCAGCAACCTCAGCCAACTGTACAAGTTCATGCAGCAGGGCGACTCGGAGAGCTCGATCAAGCTGCCGGTCCCGCCACTGTGGCGAGGCCGGGTGGTCGGCGCGGGCGGCGAGAAGGCGCTGTACTGCCCGAAGGACAAGGTGGCGGTGGCCGGCGCGGAAGACCTCAGCAAGCTGTACTTCGTCCAGAACGGCTCGACCTTCTCGTACTTTACGGACCTGCTGGACGGGTCGAGCAACGACGGTCAGCTCCGGTTCCAGCAGAGCTCCTCCACGCAATTCGTGGTCACCTACATGGCCGGCAACTTCGAGTGCGCCAAGTTCGTCATCACGCTGGGCGACCCCACGAAGATCGAGGTGCCCGATCACCTCTCGCACGAGGAGGACACCGGCGGCTGCGCCAGCCATCACTACTGCTGCTACGACGCCGACGGGGACGGCACCGCCGACTGGAGCAGCGACGACATGGTCATCGAGGGCAAGGGCGACGACGACGACGGACCCTGCGGCAAGCCGGGCGTCGCGTACATCTCCGTCGCCGGCACGACCAGCTATGCAATGAACGCCGACGTGATCCCCCTGGCGCCGGACCCCCGGCAGATCCTCTTCCTGGACTACGAGGCCGCCATCGCCGACGCATTCGGCACGATCCGCCCCGTCCCGGACAACTGGGACGATAGGCTCGAGCCCGCCACCAAACGGCACCTCGGGCGCGTCAACGTGATCACCGCCGCCGGCAACGTCCTGTCCGAGGGCATGAGCCGGGCCGAGCTGGAGGCGGAGAAGGCACTGGGCGACGACGGGATCTGGAAGTTCCGCCGTCCTTGATGCCGCCATCCCTTTGAGCAGTCTCACACCGTGAATCGAAAGAACTGGATCGTACTGTCGGGGTGTCTGCTGGGCGCCCTTCTCGTCTGCCTGGTGCTGATGTGGACCACCGACCCCGACCGCAAGGCCGCCCGGCTCGCCCGCTCCGACAACCCCGATGATCGCATCCAGGCGGTCGAGATGCTCCGCGGCTCCGGCGGCGACGACGCCCGTGAGACCCTCGCCGCCCTGGCCAAGGACAAGTCGCTGAAAGTCTCCCTGGCCGCGGCCGCGGCGCTGGGGGCCTCCCAAGACGAGTCCTTCGTCGGGCCCCTTCGGGGGCTGGTCGCCGGTGCGGGCGACCCCAAGGTACGCGGGCGCGCCGCCGCCGGGCTGGGCAGATACAAGTCCTCCACCACCGACGAGCTGGTCAAGCTGCTGCGGGGCGACAAGGACGCCCCCGTCCGCGCCGGGGCGGCGGAAGGACTCTCCCAAAAGCGCGACAAGGCCGCCATCGAACCCCTGCTGCTGGCCATGGCCGACGACCCGGATCTGGCCGTTCGGAAATGGGCGGCGGAGGCCTTGTACAAGACCGTGGGCATGCGGTCCTTCTACAACCCCAACGACTCCCTCCCCCAGCGGCGCGCGATGGTCGCCCGCTTCCGCTCGGAGGTGGCGAAGGTCGAGGCCAGGATCCCGCGCTGACCCCCGCCCCCCGCCGGGATCGGCGCCCGTGGCAGGAGGGTTCGCCATCGACATCATCGAAATCCCCAGTGACCGTTTCACCTGCGAGTTGTCGGCGGACGCGGCGCCGGCCATCGAAGTCCCCCCCGGAAGTGTCCTCCGCATCCACTGCCGCAGCGCCGCCGACCGCTTCGTCGGCCCCGGACCCATCCGCGCCGACCGGGCCAACCCCGCCACCGGCCCCATCGCCGTCGCCGGCGCCGCGGTCGGGCAGGCCCTGAAGGTCCAGGTCCTCGCCATCGAGCCCGAATCGCCGGGCCATCTCAGCGCCGGCTGGGACGGTGGCATGCAGGCGGTGGAGATTTCCGACGGGCGAGTGGACTTCCACGGCCTGCGCATCCCACTGCGGCCGATGATCGGCGTGCTGGGTGTGGCGCCGCCTTCGGGATCGTGGTCCACCATGGACTGCGGGCCTTACGGGGGCAACATGGACACCAACGACGTCGCCGGCGGCGCGACGGTGTATCTGCCGGTCTTCCAGCCGGGCGGGCTGCTGGTGCTGGGCGACTGCCACGCCGTGATGGGCGACGGCGAGATCGGCGGGCAGGGGCTGGAGGTGGCGGCCACCGTCACCCTGCGCGTGGGCGTCGAGCCCGAGCCGATCTCCCGCCACGTCCACCTCGTCCGCGACGGCCGGTTGATGGTCATCGGCTGTGCCGAGCGGATCGCCGACGCGGTCAAGGCCGCGGCCGTGGAGATGATGGCGATCATCGAGCGGACCGGGCGCCTCGACGAGTTCAACGCCATGAAGCTGCTGGGCCTGGCGGGCGAAACCCTGTTCGGCCAGCACTGCTGCCCCATCCGGAGCGTCCGCGTTTTGCTGCCGCTGGAGCACCTGCCCGGGTTGCTGCCGCAGGTCTGAGGAGGCGGACATGGCCAATTACATGATCGCCCGGCTGGATGAGCTGGACCCGGTGGACTGCCCCTGCGGCCTCGCCCGCCGCGCCTTCGCCGGCCCCGACAACCCCACCGCCACCATGCACCTGGTGGACATCTCCGCCGACTCCAAGGCCCACTACCACAGCAAGATGACGGAGATCTACCTGGTCCTCGCCGGGACCGGGCGCATCGAGCTGGACGGCGAGAGCTTCCCCCTGGAGCCGATGACGGCGGTGTTCATCAAGCCCCTTTGCCGCCACCGCGCGGTGGGCAACCTGCGGATCGTGAACGTGGCGATCCCCGCGTTCGATCCCCACGACGAGTGGCTGTAGGCTATTGGAACAGACCCCGGGTGGTGGGTTCGACGGATTGCCCTTGTGGAAGGGATGTCTGTCCCCCCCCGCCGTATAGTGCTATAGCCTGCAGGACCTCCTGCGCCACTACAACG